>CAZAAF010000028.1:16211-16602 GCA_964482575.1 uncultured Verrucomicrobiota bacterium
CTTGCATCTCGATGACATCCATACCCTGCTGATGGCGTTTGAACGTCTGCTGGAGCGCGGCCATTCCCTCGTGGTCATCGAGCATCATCTCGGCGTGATCCGCAGCGCCGACTGGGTGATTGACCTCGGCCCCGAGGGAGGCGACGAGGGCGGGCGGATTGTCGTGGAAGGCACGCCGGAACAGGTGATGGTGTGCAAGGCGTCGCATACGGGCCGCGCCTTGAAGGAAGCGCGGGACGCGGAACACGGAACGGGCATCGTGGCGGAATCATCAGCGGCCTATGTCGCCGGGCGACCTGCGATGCACCATCCGCCGTCCGCGATTTCCATCGTCCGCGCCCGCGAGCACAACCTCCGCGACCTCAGCCTCAGCATCCCGCGCGACCGGTTT
>CAZAAF010000029.1:0-2940 GCA_964482575.1 uncultured Verrucomicrobiota bacterium
TAGCTTCTCCTCGACCGGGTAGTGGAACCGCTTCATCATGTCGTAGTACGCTTTCCGGGCCTTCTCGCCGTCTATGCTGCCGTCTTTTTTGTAAAACTCTCTGTTCTTCTGTTTCATGGTGATTTTCACAGGGGCTGCGGGCTTTGGACACGCGGCGCATTGCGCATAGGCCTGGCCGGCCGCCGTCATCAGCGCGCCAGCGGCCACCGCGTTTCGAATTGCCTCGCGTCGGGTTATTCCAGTGTTGTGGGTCATGGGGGTGTCTCCAATTTACGGCAGGTATGAACAAATGTATTCGCAAATCCCGGCTTTGATCTCAATGTCAAAGCCCGACTTGGCCGGCACGTCGAAAAACTGGCCCGCCTTGTACGTGGTGACGGCGGACTGGCCGTCGAGCTTCACGCTGCACTCGCCGGCGACCAGCTCCATGCGCTCCGCCGCGCCGGTGCCGAAGTGGAACTTGCCGGGATAGATCAGCCCGAGGGTCTTCTTCGTCCCGTCCGGGAAAAGGATGCTGTGACTGACGACCTTGCCGTCGAAATAGACATTGGCCTTCGCCACCGCCGTGACGCCGTGGAACTCCGTGGGTATCGTTGCCATAGACCTGCTAGTTTCGGGACGCGCGCCCAAAAGTCAAGAACGCGGACGAACGGAGCTGTCCGTGCCTAGTGCGCAATCTTCATGTACGCCTCGCGCTTCATGCGTGCGTACTCCATGATCTGGTCGTATTCCGCATCGGTCAGATGGGCCTTGCCGCGCATCTTGGCCATCCACTCCTGCCATTTGCCCGGGTCCACGCGCGAGGGGCTGGGCACATCGTGGCATCCCAGGCATTTCTGCTGGAACAACTGCCGGCCCGCCGCCATCTCCGGCGACTCCTGCGGCCCCCGTGCCGCGACCGGCGGGGGCGATGCACGCAGTTTTTTCGCGTACTCGTTGAGCTGGTCGTACTCGTCGTCGGTCAACTGCGCGCGACCCCGCCACTTATAAACCCAGCGATTCCACGTCGAGGCCTCCACGCGGGGATTCGGCGCCTCGTGGCAGCGACCGCACTTGGCCACCAGCAGTTTGCGGCCGGCGATCATGTCCGCCGGCTCTGAGGATGCATCCGCGGCGGGCACGGTCGGTGTGGCGGGAGCGGTGGCGGGATTCTTGGCGGCGGCCTGCGGCCCCAATTGATTGGCGCATTCCTTCGCGAGCAACACCGGCCATTGCGGGAGATTGAAATAGGCGGGATTGGACAGTTTCCGCTGCTGGTAGAGACCCCAGAACTTCTTATTGAACTCCGAGCCCTGCACCCCCAGTTGCGGATACATCTCGACGGCTTTCCGCTGCCAGTCCTCGGCGCGCACCGTGGAGACCAGGCAGAACACGCCCAGCACCGCCATGCAACCCAAGCGAAACCCAAATCTCATGGTTATTCCCTGCCCTACCCGGCGGCGTTTGTCGAGGGCAGATTCGCTGCGGGCACGGCCCTGGCGGGAGGCCACGCCGCTCACGGCTTCAACCACTTCGCCAGGAAACGCACGCCGCTTTCAATATGCGTCTCGTGACCACCCTCGCGGAGGTCCATCTCGATGCGGTCGCCGATGTGCAGCTTGTCGTACGGCTGCCGGGCGGCCTCAAACTCCTCCACCACCATCGGCCAGTGCGCAATCCGGTCGGCCTTGCCGGTCTGCACCAGAAACGGCCGCGGACAGATCAGGCTGACCACGTCCGCATCGGTGGACTCCACCAGCCATCCCGCAAAAAAGGCGTGTTCTTCCTTCGTATCCAGGAAACAACTGTACCGCGGATCGGGAATTGCCATTTTGTTGCGCCGGTGATTGAACCAACCGGCACAGACACCCGCCTGGATCCGCGGTTCCAGCGGCATCCAGAACATCGTGGCCAGCCCGCCGAGCGAAAGACCCCACATCCCGACGCGTTCCGCATCCACGCCCGGTTCCTGGAGCGCCTCGTCCAACAAGCGCTGCATCCGCACCAGCTCGATGCCCGGCAGGCTCAGGTCCGCGAGCCGGCAGAGCCGCTCCACGCGGTTGCGCCGTTCGACCGAGCGCAAGTTCATCGGCACAATCACCGCAAACCCCGCCTTCAACAACTCGCGGGCGAAGGCATGATAGGCGCCCCCGTCATCGTTCAGGCCAAAGGTCCGCTCTGGGAAACTGCCGATGCCATGTTGCACGATGACCAGCGGGACACGCCGACTGCCGCCCGCAGCCTGCGGCCTCGCAAAAACCCCCTCCGCTGACAGATCGCCCAACGGCACACGCCACCACTCGGCGTTGACATCGCTCAAGGGGCCGTAGGGTGCGCGCTCCAGCCGGCCACGCTTCTCCAGCTTCGGCGGCTTGATGACCTGACGCCACCGCTCGCGGTTGGGTTCCACGCTTTTGACAAACGCCTCGATGCTGGAATAGTCGCGGTGCCACGCCTTCGCCGCCCGTACCGGATAATCCTCCACCAGTTGTTTTCGCAGGTAGGCTTCAAGCTGGGACGCATACGCGTCGGTGCGGTGCTCCTCGGCCGCCTTCAATTCCCTGGACGTTGCAACGCCCTCCGCATCCGCTGCCCGGGAGATTCCTCCCAGGCAGAGTCCAACGGCCATCATCACGCAGAACACGCAGGTCTTCATCAGGCTGGCTCTCCTTTTCCGGCGGATGGGAGTACGATCCGACATCGCAGCCGGACTCAACAAATCGTCCGCCTCGCCGTAAGCGCCACCGTCAACATCTGCACGCCGGTTTAGACCGGCGATCCCGTCCAATTCCCGGGCCGCGTCACGCCAGTTCCGGCACGAGGTACGGCGCGCGGTCCTGACGACGGGAAAGCTGATTGGCCTGCTCCGCAAACTCGCCCATGAACCGTTCGGCCTTGGCATCGTACGTCACCCACGGGCCGAGCGTCGCCGGGGTGGCACCCAGGTCCACGCCGTTCTCG
>CAZAAF010000029.1:2950-9690 GCA_964482575.1 uncultured Verrucomicrobiota bacterium
CCTGGCAACGCTGGAACGCATCCAGCATCTCCCCGTTGGAGCGGATCTGTTCCCGGATGGCATCCGGCGCGAGCTGCTTGCCGAGCCGGTGCGAGACGTTGGCCATGTGGCAGCAGGCGGCGGACACATGGCCCACCGGCGCGCCCGCGGCGAGCGACTCGGCCTTCCGACTGCGGACGGCGGCGACGAAGTTGGTCGCGTGCGCCACCTCGATCTCGCCGGCCTTGCGGCCGTCCTTGAATTCCTTGATCTTGTTGCCGTCCTTGTCGTACACCGTGCCGCCGGTGTAATCGCCCGCAAAATGGCCGCCTTCGCACACGAACACGATGCCGCCGTTGGCGCCGCGGAACTTTCCAAGCGTGCCCGATCCCTTGGCTTCCCCGTCCTTCGAGACGTTGCGGATTTCGCAGATGATCGGCACCGGCTGGTAGTCGAGGAAGGCGATATGGGTGTTCGGCGTTTCGGCGCAATCGTCGAAGGCGAACCGTCCGCCGATGCTCAGGGCGCGCGGCGGCGGCTGATTGGTGCCGAGTCCCCAGCGGCAGATGTCAATGACATGCACGCCGTTGTTGCCCATCTCGCCGTTGCCCATGGACCAGAACCAGTGCCACTCGTAGTGCATGTACTTCCGCATGACCGGCGCCTTCGGGCTCGGTCCGCACCAGATGTCGTAATCCACCGTGTCGGAGACGGGCGTGGGTCCGCTCACCTTGCCGAGGCTCGTGCGGGCGCGATACACCACCGCGTGCGCATACCGGAGCGCGCCGATGCCGCCGTTGCGGAGATAGTCGAACGCCTGCGGCAGGGCCGCGCTGGAGCGGCGCTGCGTACCCACCTGCACGATGCGGTTGTACTTGCGGGCGGCGGCCACCATCTGCCGGCCTTCCCAGATGTTGTAGGAGAACGGCTTCTCGACATAGACGTCCTTGCCCGCCTGGCAGGCCCAGATGGTCCCGAGCGCATGCCAGTGGTTCGGCAGCGCCAGCACGACGGCGTCGATGTTCTTGTCCTCAAACGCGCGGCGGGGATCCGAGTAGGCGGTGACCGTCTCGCCCCGGTCCTTGAACTGTTTCACGCCGTCCTCGAGCACGGCCTTGTCCACGTCGCACAGCGCGACGATCTTCGCGCCGGGCACCTGGCGGAAACTCTTGATCAACTGACGGCCGCGCCCGCCCACGCTGCCGGGAATCTTGATGCCACCCAAGCCGACCATGGCGATGCGCACGTCGCTGTCGGTGGCGCCTGCGCGGCCGAGGCTGGGCATGCCCAACGCCAGTCCCGTGGCGGCCGTGGTCTTCAAGAAATCCCTGCGTGTCAGTTGTTTCATGCTGTTCTCCAATGGCGGTCGCGCCGCCGGCTCTCGGTTTGAACGTCTGTGAACACAATCGGGACCGCCGCGTGCCCCGGAGGACGGGCGGGTTGGCAGGATCAGGGCGCCTTGGGCTTGAACTCCTTCGCCAGCCGCTGCGCCTCCTCCTTCTCCTTCTGGGTCATCTTTTGCGAGACCTCAAACTGGGTTTGCTTGGCCAGACTGTACTCCTGATCGGCCGCCAGCGTGTACCACTTCTGCGCCTCCACGTAATTGGTCGCGCCCATCTTCCCGTAGTGATAGAAGATGCCCATCATGTACTGGCCCGTGGGATGCCCCTGGTCGGCCGCCTTGCGGAACCATTTGACAGCCTCGACATCATTGGAGGCCACACCAACGCAGTTGAGGTAGCAAAACACCAGCAAAATCTCCGCGACCCGCTAATTCTTCTCCGCCGCCTTCTGGTACCACTTCACGGCCTCGACGGTGTTGGTCGCCACGCCGTTGCCGCTCTCGTAGTATCCCCCGAGCACGGTCTGGTCGAACACACTGCCCTTCTCGGCCGCCTTGCGGCGGCGTTCCACCTCCGCCTCATCGGCCGCCTGGACACCCACCGACATCAAGAAGACCAGGGCCGTGGTGGTAAACGTGATGAGCGTTGCGAGAGTATTCATTTCGATGTCATCCTACAATGGTTCGCAACCTACCCCCGCCCTGTTTGCCCCGTCAAGCCGCTTTGATTGCGCCAATAGTAGTAGTAGTGTGCGAGACGGAAACTTCCGCGTCGCACGCCTCCGCGCATCCATCCGGGATGTCCTAGCGAAAGCGCGCCTTTCAGCGACGCGGGTCGGCGACATCGATCACGTAAACCTGCCGCGAGCCCTCATGCACGGAGTTGAACCCGATCATCCGGTCGTCAGGCCGCCAGCGCGGGTGGAGGTCGCAACGCGAATAGGTTTCGCGGTAAATCTCCGGCACGAAATAGGTGCCCAGCGGCAGGATCGCCTGATCCGACATGCGGAGCACCATCAGCTTCCGCTCCGACAACTTGTCCGGATACGTGTCGGTGGCCATCCATCGGCCGTCGTTGGAAAAGACGCCGTGCCCGTCAAAATCCAGCAGCCCTCGCCCCAGGCGTTCGTAGTCGGACTTGCCGGCCGTGAAGAACACGTGGCTGTACACCGCATCGTTGTACTTGGCGGTCACCACCATCCGGTTGCCGTCCAACCAGTTGAAGTGTGAGCCGCCCCAGCCGTCGGGGAAGCACCGCCGCACGTCGCTGCCGTCGCGGTTACAAGTGAACGCCGTTGTCTCCCACTTGCGCACCACCTTCTGGCCGGACAGATTCTCCACGCTGCGCGCCAGCCAGAAAATTTTCGAGCCGTCCCGGCTGAACACGGTGTGGCAGAAGTAGGCCAGCGCCTTCGGGTCCTTCACCTGCGGCATCCGATCCCGGACCGACGCAATCGGGACAATCAGCCTGGCCTCGCCGGTGGCGAGATTCACCAGCCACAACCCGTCGTCCACCGGCCAGGTCACCTGGGTGCGGGCGTCCTGGCCATTGCCACCGTAACCGTAATCGGGGCGCGTCAGGCGCAGCCGCGCGTAATTGATGCTCACCGCCCACCGGCCGTCCGCGGACACGGCGCTCACCGGATACGGCACGATGCGCCGCGTCTTCGTCGTCATGTCGAAAATCACGGACACGAACTTCCCGTCCACGAGATCGTTGAAGATAAACTGCGTCTGCGGCGCGGTCCCCAGCCAATGTGCCATGGTCGCCTCCTGGAAATTCCAGCAGCGCGTTTCCGTCAATGGAATGAACCGGTTGTGGTCCTGCGCGTCCACCACCCCGAGCGTGGCGACATCCGTCTCGGAGGGCAACCGTCCCTTGACCTCGGTCTCGAGCACCGTGGCGTAGCGTCCATCCGCGCTCCAGGCGTTGATGGCGTAGTAGCTCGCAAACAGGTGGTCCTTCGGACCCGACGTGATCGCCCGTGCCTTCGAATAGGCGGGGAAGTCCCCGGCGAATGCGCCGGATGTGGCCAGAACCAGGAGAAGGAAGAGTGAATGCCTCATGCCGCGTTTATACCGCCTCCGTTCCCCCAATGCAAAGCCGCAGAAAGAAGCTGTTGACCCGTCTATTGCTTCACACCTTAGCGTCGTCCACGTCACGGCCATGACAAATTGAACAACCTAAAACCGAACAACAAAGAAGGACAACGACATGAAACAACATGTAACGGTGGACGAGTGGGTGGCGATGTTCCGGGAGATCGGCCTGGAGCAGAGCCAGATGGAACAATGGCACAAGGTGTTTGAGGTCCGCCACCCGGCGGCCCATCAGGGCTTCCTGGAGTGGCTGGGTCTCCCGCCGGAAAGGATTGAAGCCATCCGCGCCAGGAGCCAATAATCCGTAGTGGGAGGGCGGCGCCCGACGCTGCCCTCCCCGTTGGCGATGAAAACCTATTCCATTTCAACCCTGGCCCGCGCCTGCGGTCTCTCCCGCAGCACGCTGCTCTATTACGACCGGATCGGATTGCTGCACGCCGCCGGACGCACCGGCGCGGACTATCGCTACTACACGGACAAGGACCTGCGCCGGCTGGAACAGATACGCCGTTTCCGGGAAGCGGGACTGACCTTGAAGGAAATCCGGGCCGTGCTGGCCTCCGGCGGCAGCCCCGGCACGAAACTGCTGGAGAAGCGGATGCGCGAGACGGCGGCCAGCATCGGCAGCCTCAAGAACCAGCAGCGGATGCTGGCCGTCATGCTGCGCCAGGTGGCGTCCGGCAAAGCGCCTGCCGCGGTGGACAAGAAAATGTGGATCGAGATGCTGCGCGCGGCGGGCATGGACCGGAACGCCATGCACCGGTGGCACGCGGAGTTCGAGCGCCGTGCGCCGGAGGAACATCAGCAGTTCTTGCTCTCGCTCGGCATTCCCGCGGTCGAGGCCGCCCGAATCCGGCGCTTCAGCCGCGGGGACCGATTGGAATCATGACGGGCGGCGCAAGCCGCCTCCCTGCCGGGATGCGAACACGTCGATGACGTCGCCCTATCGTTTCGCCAGCGACCACTGGCGATGGGAAACCGCCGGCCGGACCTGGTCGCGCGGATAGTCCTTCTCACTGGCACCGCGCTGCCACGGGTCGGGGCCGACCCACTCCGTGCACCGGCCTTCCATCGTCAACGTGCCGCGTTCGAAGTCGATTGTCACCAGCGCCCACAAGGGTTCGCGGTAGCCTGCGACGCATCGCAGGAGCTTGTGTTCCTTGTGCACCTCGGGCGGATAGGTTTCCAGCGCGGCCTTGCCACCCAGCCACACGTAGGAGGCGCTATTGATCTGGACGTGATGAACGCCATTGATGACGTGATTGTAGTCGGCGTGCAAGTGGCCCGAGAAGACCGCCACGACTTTCGACGCCGCCTTCTCGATGACCGCCCGGACCTCCGCGCCGTTCTCCACACCCCACTCGGGGTCGTCCACCGGCTGGTGGATGAAGATGGCCACCGGCTGCTGCGCCTTCTCCAACTCGCGGCCGAGCCATGCCAGTTGTTCGGCGCCGATGAACCGTTTGTATCCCTTCGCCACGCCGCCGGGATCATTGCCGCTCAACGCCAGCCCGAGGAGCGACCCCGCCGTGAAGGTGTAATAAGGTGCCGGCATCCCGTAAAAGGTGGCGGTTTCCGCCGCCGTGGTGCCGCGTTCGATGTCGTGATTGCCCAACACATGATGGCGGCCACCGGCGAAACTGTTCCACGCCTCCAGAAAGGCGCGGTTCCGGGGCAACGGCTGGCAGAAGTCGCCCAGTTGCAGGATGAAATCGGCCTGCGCCTTCGTCATCGCCCCCACGAACGCATGCATCCGTTCCACAGCATCGTGCATGATGTCCTGATGCACATCCGCGATCAGGCCGAAGCGCACACGCCGCGGCATCGGACCTCCGGCCTGCGCCATCCATGTCCCCAAGGCCGGCATCAAGGCCAGCCGCCAAAGAAACTGCCGCCGGGTGGTGTTCATGGGATGTTCCATTCAAACAAACGAGATGGTGACTGCGGGCGGGTGGATGCGAGCGTTCATGCGATGTCTCCTGCGATGGAGTGCACCGTACCTGCGAGCCCTTCGCCCCGTCAAGCCAGCGTCGTTAACCCAATGGTCGTAGCGAGAGCCTGTAAACGAGCCGGGATGCCGCGCAAGCCTGAAGTCGTTTGAATAAGACGCGGACGCGTGTGGAAGGCCGGACTAGTTGCGGTCGAACCAGATGTTGCGCTCCATGAGTTCGATCCACTCGTCCACCGACTGGGGCTTTCTCAATCCGAAGTTCGCCATGGCCACGTCAAACAACTCACACCCCGGATAAGGCCGGTAGGGCTGAGGGCCAATAATCCAGTGTGGCCCGGCCACCTGCCGGATACGGCCAATCAACGTCTGGGTCTCGCGTTTCTCGTCAGGCGTCTCGGTGGGCAGGTTCGTGATGAACGAATAACTGCTGATGATGCCCGCCCTCTTCATCGTGTCCGCCGCGCGCAAGACGTCCGTCTCCTCGACATCCTTCCGAATCATCTGCCGCACGCGCCGCGAGCCGGACTCGACCCCAAGGTTCAGCAACAGGCAGTTCGTCCGCCGGAGTTTGTCCGCGACCTCCGTGTTGATGTAGTTGTCCCGGAAATAATCGGCCCGGCAGCTCGCATCCCATGTGAAACTGCATCCCCGTTCGAGGTAGAGGTCCAGAAACTCCAGCAACCGCCGCCGGTTCCCGAAAAAGTTGTCGTCCCGGAAGAAAATGTGGTTCGCGCCAAAGCGGTCCACGTAATGCTGGCACTCCTCCAGGATTTTGGGGGCGGATTTGAAATAATAGCGCCGCTTGAAGATGATGGTGCAGACGCAGAACGAGCAACGGTGCGGACAGCCGATGCCGCTGTGCACGGAATACGACTTCCGGTAATTCGTCGGCTGCCGGCCGGTCCAGTCCAGCGCCCGGTTGACGTAGTGGACCCGGCTGGAAGAGAGGTCGTAATCGATGGGCGGCAGCGTCTCCAGGTTCGTCTTCGCGGGAACATCCGGGTTGCTCCGCACGCCACTCCCGTCGCGCCAGGCGAGGCCGTCAATCCCCTCGCACGAGGCCCCGTCCCGCAGCGCGTCCGCCAGCGCCGCCGCGGTGCCGTACCCGGAACCGATGACCGCATAGTCGGCATGGCGCTCGTTGAGCACCTGTTCCGGTTCGAGCGAGGGATGGACGCCGCCCCACACGATGGGCGTCTCCGGCGAGAGGCGGCGGACCTGCTGGCTGATGCTCACCGCCTGCTTGAGCTGCGGGGTCATGACCGAGAGCCCCACGAAGAGCGTGTTCGGGCCGATGCACGTCTCCAGCGGCTTCACGTCCTCCTGCAGGTGATAGTCCATGACCGTCACCTGCAGGAGGACGTGAAG
>CAZAAF010000029.1:9700-16474 GCA_964482575.1 uncultured Verrucomicrobiota bacterium
CACCGAGTATCCCTTCTGCTTGAGGACGGAGCCAATCGCGAGGATGCCCAGCGGCCAGGCGTTGTCGCCTCCGGGCAAGTAGCGAAGGTTATAAATTTGGGGGTTGATCAGTACGATTTCGTTCTTGGAAACAGGTCCCATGGTGGTCCGCCGGTTTGGGTTGCGCAAGGTTGCATGTTGCAACAAGGATTATCGGCAGAAACACACAAAGAGTTTAGGCACTTTTTGTTGACCGCCGGCTAACAAGCTGCGCCCGCTCCGCATCTCCCGCGCCGTCCCCCTCAAATCGGCTTGCTGCGGAATGGCTCTGTCGCCGGGACCACCCGCTGGTCCTCCGGGATGTCGGTCTTCACATCCTTCAACTCCACCTTCCCCGCGCTCCAGGTCTTGATCAACGGCGCGTTCCCGGTTCCCCGGACCGTCACCTTGTCGAGCGTGATCCGCTCGTAGTTGCCGGCGTGCATGAAGGCGACCTTGTCAAATCCGGCGCGGAAGGTGAAATCCATGTTCACCATCTCCACGATGACGGGCGCGGCCGTGTCGCCGTACGCATCCAGCGGCATGCTCACGCCCGACGCCCGGATGTTTTCAAACCGGATGCTGCGCAGCGGACGGTTCTTCTGCCAGGGCTCGTTGCCCGAGAAATTATAATGCAGCAAGCGGTCGGTATTCTCGATGGTGCAATCCCGGAGGACGATGTTCCCCGGCTCCTTCCGGACCTTCAGGGTGAAGTCCGAATAGTAGGTGAAGGCGCTGAGCATGTTGTACCGGTGTTTGCCGCCGGACGAGGCCACGCCCGTGCGTTTTTCCTCCACAGTCAGGCTCCCGCGAAACAGGTATTTCGCCGGGCCGAAAAAGCGGCATTTCTCCACCAGCACGTAGTGCCCGCCAAACCGCAACCCGCTGCACGCGGTATTCAAATCGCAGTCGCGCACGACCACCTGGTTGTTGTCGAAGCCCGCCACGCAGTCGTCGCCCGTATAGAAACGGCAGTGCTGCACGCGGATGTTGTCGCAGGAGGAGACATGGATGCCGTCATGCCCGGCGATCACGGTCACATTCTCCGCCGAGATGTCCTTGCTCTCGTAAATGGCGTGCGCCCAGTTGGCGCTGTTCTGGATCGTATAACCGCGCAGCGTGATGCCCTTGCAATTCCACATGCCGATGCCGTGTGGTCCGCGGTAATGCTCCTCCCCCGTCTCGTCATAGCAATCGCTGCCATCGATCACCGAGCCTTCGTCGCCGAGGATCGCGATGTTCGTCGCGCCGATGGCGCGGATGAGCGCGTTGTTCCACCGGCTCCCCAGCTTTTGCATGAACGCGTAATCGCGATTGGGGTCGTTCGCCGGCCGCCAGAGAGCCTCCGTCATGAGCGAGGGATCGAGCGGCTCCACCTTGTCCGTGCGGTAACCGGCATAATCCTCCGGGTTGCGGCTGCCGCACAACACCGCGCCCTTGAGAAGATGCAGCGTCACTCCCGAGCGGAGCCGGAGCCCGCCCGTGCGATACTTTCCCGCCGGAATCCGCACCTCGCCGCCGCCCTTGAGAAAGCACTGGTCAATGGCCGACTGAATCTTCTCCGTCTGGAGTGTCTCCCCGGTCGCCGCGCCATCGCCGAAGGGCCGCACGACCAGCCCGGGCCCGGCATGAACGGCGCCCGCAAGCAGACTGGCAATCATTCCAAGGACGATCCAACCGGGCCGTAACGTTATCGTTGTATTCTTCATCGGCTGTGTCATAGAGACCTCATTTTGTCGGGAATGGGATGGGTTTCACGTCGTCGGCCAACAGCTCAACAGACAATGTGTACTGGTGCTCCTTCGCGAACGCCGCCAGCAAGGCCCGATGCTCGAGGAGAACCTTCCGGCACTTCGGATCGCGCGCGAGGTTCTTCAACTCGCCCGGGTCGGCCTGGAGGTCCGTCAGCGACTCGCGCCGCTCGCCCCGGCTGAAGATGCAATACTTGTACTGCGCCGTGCAAACCGCCCGGCCTTCCATCCGCGGCTTGCGACCGTCCAGTTCCCCGGCCTGCGCCATGTCTTTCTCGACCACGACGTACTCGCGCCAGTCCGTAACCGGCTTTCCCAGCACCCACGGCAGGAGGCTGCGGCCGGGAAGCACCTTCGGAATGTCCAGCCCGGCAAAATCCAGCATCGTCGGCAGGATGTCCACGCCGGTGTTCACCAGCGCGTCGGTGGCGCCGCCGGCGGTTGCGCCCGGACAATCCAAAACCAGCGGCACACGGACGGATTCCTCATAGAGGACCGTTTTCTGGTTGAACCGGTGGGCGCCGGCACACTCGCCGTGGTCGGCGGTGAACACAATCAGCGTGTTCTTGTCCAGGCCCGTCCGGCGCAGGGAGTCGAGCACGCGGCCGATCTGCCTGTCCGCCAGCTCCACCATGCGATAATAGCCCCAGCGAAGCTTGCGCCAGTCCGCGTTCGTGAATTTGGCCACCGGGAACAACCCGTCCTCCACCTGGTACGCGCGCCGCATCAACGTCATCCCGTCCGGTTCATCCTCAGGCGGGGCGAGATTGGCGGGCGCCGGCGGCAGTTGGTCGGGCGGCGGCGGGTCGCCAATTTCGCCGCAATTCAACCGCTGGTTCCGGCCCGAGAGACGACGCGACCACTCGCAGACGTTGTGCGGGTTCACGAAACTTGCCACGAGCAGGAACGGCTTATCATGCGGGCGCTCCAGGAACCCGATGGCGGCATCGGCGGCGTGCACATCCGGATCCTCCCCGGCTTTGCCGGTCAGCATCTCGAAGCCATGGCTGCGGATGTCCTTCGCGTTGTAGCACAGGTGCCATTTCCCGCTGTAGGCGGCGTCGTACCCGGCGTTGCGGAAATGGACGCCCATGCAAACGAAGGTCTTCGGGTCCATGACGCCCTTCGCCGGGGAATTGCTGGTGACGCCGGTCTCGTGGGGAAAGCGTCCCGAGAAGACGGAGTTGCGCCATGGCATGCAGAGCGGATTGGAACTGTAGGCGCGCCGGAAACACAAGCCGCGCTCCGCCAAGCTGTCCATCGCCGGTGTGTGCAGGTACTGGCGTCCCATCCGGCAGCTCATGACCTCGGCAAACTGCTGGTCGGTGATGATGAACACCACATTGCGCCGGTCCGCGGCCTGGAGGACCCCGCACAAGAGCATCAGCATCACAAAGGTCTTTGTCAGTGTGGTCATGGCTGTGTTTCCGGAATCATGGACGTCGGCTCCTACCAGGCATCCCTTGTCACTTGTCCGTGCGGAAGGGCGAGGCCGGGAGGCCGGCGGCGTTCTCCAGTGTGCGCTCGGGATTGTCGGCCCAGGCGTACCGGACGAATTGGGGCGACTTCACGGTCTCGTTCCAGACCACGATGCTGCCGCCATCGATGCGGGCGCTGGCCCACACGAACTTCCTGTCGGCGCCCGCGATGGCGAAGCCCTTCAGCTCGCCGCCCCGGACCTTGAGACCGCCGCCCAAGTGCGTGAACGTGACCCGGATTTTGGCGTCTTCCACGGCGCTTGCCGCATAGAGTGGACCGGACACTTCGATCTCCTTGTCGCCATAGCAGTCGCGCAGGGCCCAGCGCGCAAGGCGTTTGCCCACGTCCTGCTTGTTCTTTGGGTGGATTTCCATGGCCTCGCCGATGTCAATGGCCACGGCCATGCCGGTGTGGTGCAGCGCGAGCGTCTTCAACTGCGATTCCCGCAGGCGCGCCCAACCGCCCTCGGTCGGTTGCGCCTCGCGCGCCCGGAAGCTCGCCAGTTGCACGAAGTAGAACGGCAGGTCCGGATTGCCCCAGTGCTTGCGCCAGGACTCAATCATGGCGGGGAACAGGATATCGTGCTGCGCGGCCGCGCCGGCATTGCCCTCGCCCTGGTACCAGATGAATCCGCGCAACGGGAACCGGGTATAGGGCGCGATCATGGCGTTGAAGAACGCCGTGGGCACGCTGTACGGGCTCGGCATCGTGAACGGCAGTTTCGCCGGCGGGACGGACATCTCGACCTTGCACTTCCACACGCCGTTGAGGACGATCTCGTTCGCCGCATCCTTGCGCAGCTTCAGCGGCGCCGGATACCCGGGGTAGAAACCGCCGTTGCCGATCCGGTTGAAGATGCGGATGGCGATGACGTTCCGGCCCGGCTTCACCAGCTTGCCGGGGATCGTGTAATTGCGAAAAACCCATTCGCGCCAGTTGTTGTCCGTCGCGCCGACCTTCCCGCCGTTCATATAGACGATGTCGTTGTCGCTGATGGGCCCCAGCGCGATGACCAGATTCTGCCCGGCCCAGCTCGCGGGAAGGTCCACCTCCCGGCGGAACCAAACGGCGCCATCAATATTCATCCCCTGCCCCTCGATGTGACCCGGGGCCTTGAAGTCCTTCCAGTACGACGTGTCCAGGCCCGGCTGCGCCCAACCGGCGCATTCGGGTTTCACGCCCGGGTCTTTGCAGGAGTACTTTTCGTAGGTGTCCTTGCGGAAGGTCTCGAACGTCTTCCAGTCGCGGTAGTTCTCCGGTGCAATGGGAGCGAGCTGCGGCAGCGCCGGATTGGCTGTGAGAACCCCGGCCGGCGTCCATGCCTGGCACGAACTCGCGCCCACCGAACTGTTGATCACACCGATCGGCAGATGCTGCTTCGTGTGAAGTTCGCGGGCGAAAAAGTACGCCGCGGCCGAGAACGGCCCGACGTCCGCCGGTGTGCAAACCACCCACTTGCCCGCGCCATCCTCACGCGGCGACGACGCCACGTCCCGCACCACCATGAAGAACCGGATTTCGGGATAGTTCGCCCCCGCCATCTCCTGCGCGGCATTCCCCGCCTGCTGGACGGGCATGGCCATGTTGGACTGGCCCGAGGCCAGCCAGATATCGCCAACGATGACATTCTTGATGGTGACAGTGTTTTTGCCCGTCACACGCATCCCGGCCGGCGCCGCCGACTGGGCGAGCGGGTCGAGCGCGACCGTCCATTGGCCCGCGGCGTCTGCCACCGTCTCCTTGTGCTGCCCGGCGAAGTCCACCGCGACCTTCTCGCCCGGCTCCGCCCAGCCACGAACCGGAACCGTCACGCCTTTCTGCACGACCATGTTGTCCGAGAAGATGGCGTGCATGCGGACATCCGCGCGAACGCTGCACGTGGACAGGATGACGGCAAGGCCGGCGAGAAGGTTCCTGAAGTGGTGACGATGCATGGAATTCCTCGTCTTGAAGGGCAAGCCACGCAGGGTCTTCTGCGCGGGTGTTGGGGTGAGCTTGATCATGTTGCGGTTTGCGCAGCATTATTGCCCGTGTCAGAATTGACACAAGCGCAAACTCCCTGTGATTCCGAGAACGCGGTTGCAATCACGGGCCCACTGTCCTAGAAGTGGGCAACGCCGATGAGACGGCTCAAAGGTGCGATCTCGATGACCCGTGGTCCTTTACATAACAGCACAGTCAAAACCCTCCCTGGAGAAACCAACATGCGAAAACTCATCCCCGGCCTGACGGCCGCATTGACCGCCATCTTCCTTGTTTCAACCCTCTCCTTCGCAGCGGAGCCGGCATCCCCATCGGTGAAAGCCAGAAAACTCAACGTGCTGTTCATCGGCAACAGCTTCACCGCCTGCCACGACCTCGCACAAGTCGTCAAAGCGATGGCCGAAGCCGGCGACCCGAATTTGTCTTTTGAGGTAACCACGGTCCTCTACGGCGGCCGGCGTTTGGTGGACCACTGGCGTCTTGGCACCCCCAATTTTGTGAAGATCGCAACACTCACGGCCGAGGAGGAGCAGGCCACCGTGAAATCACTCGAGGAGGCGGTCGCCAAGGACCCGAAGGATAAGTACTCCGCCTCTGCGCTGATCCGCCACCGCGATCTGAACAAGAACCTGGAGAAGATGCGGAAGAAATGGGACCTGGTGGTCCTCCAGTCGTATCGCGACGACATGCAGGGCGAGAAGTCACTGTACGTCGAGTATGCGCCGAAGTATGCCGAGATGATCAAGGCCCAGGGCGGGCGCGTGGTCCTTTACGAGACCACGCCCCTGACGCAGAACAGCAAGCCGCTCGACACTCCACCCAATCCGGCTGCGGTGAACGCGAAGGCCCAGGTCATCGCCGCCCTGGCCCGACGGATCGACGCGATCGTGGTGCCGATGTCAACGGTGGCACTGCGTTGCCAGACGGTCCGGCCCGATCTCACACTGCGTTATGTCAAGGACAGTCATCTGAACCCGACGATGGGATACCTCACGGCGTGCACGTTCTACGCGGCGTTGTTCAACCGCAGCCCCCAAGGCCTGCCGATCGATACGGTCAACGGCCGCCCAACCCGCGATGGAAAACCAGCCCTGGATCCGGACGGCAATCCACTCAAGCAGACCTTCTCCGCCAAGGACCGCGCCGATTTGCAACGGATCGCATGGGAAGGTCTCCAACAGTTCCAGCAAACCGCCGCGTCGGATGGTCATCGCTGAGATGGGCCCCCTTCCGGACATTCACGCACGAAGGCGCCCCGTGCGGTCAAGGCAGTTGATCGAACGTGTAGAACGACAACTGAAGGTCGCGAGCCTTGCGAAGGATGTGTTCCAGCGCTTCGGGAGTGACATGATTGCCCTTGCCGGACGTGGCAATTCCATGGCCATACAACACGAGAATCTCCCTGTTCCTGGCGGCCCGGGCCAACGCCGCATCGAGTTGTTCAAAGGGCCGGTCTTCGCGGGCGGCGGCGAAGTCGATTCCCTTGCTTTGCAGGCAACCATGCTCGCCGATCCTGGACGCCGGAACGAAGAGTTCGTTCCTG
>CAZAAF010000030.1:0-6959 GCA_964482575.1 uncultured Verrucomicrobiota bacterium
ACGGTGCGCATCGATGCGTTCCCGCTCGTCATCGGCGCGCTGAAGTCGGATGACGAAGCCATCACCCTCCCGGCCAATCCGCTCGCCAACTGGGGCATGTCCGACCGTGATCGCGAACACATGCCGGTGCGCGAGCTGGTCGAGTTCATGCGCGCCGCCAAGGCGCACGGGCTGTCGGTCATCCTCTCGTCGTGGGGCAGGGACTGCAAAGAATATCCCGACCGGCGGAAGGCGCTGGCGAAGGACCGGGATGGATTCCGGAAAAGCTGGGAGCGCATTCTCGACATTCTCGGCAGCCACGACCTGCTCAGTCCCGTCCTCTTTGTGGATCTGGACCAGGAATTTCCGTTCTTCAGCCCGTTCAAGGAGGAGTTGGGCGAACTGGCAAGGAAGAAAGTCGTCAGCCGCCCGGCCGAGGCCGCAATGGAAGAAGCCGGCCAGGCCGGGGCGGGATCGCCGCGGATGGTGTGGAAACCGGCCCAGATGGATTATGTGCGCCGGCTGTTCTCGGAAATGCTCCCGCATTTCCAGTCGCGCTATCCGCGGGTGCGGTTCACGTATTCGCTCACGGCGTATTTCCAGGAGGTTCGCTCGCTGGGGCTGCAATTGTTCGATGTGCTGGAACTGCACCTCTGGATTCACTCGCCGCGTTTCGACAACCGCTCCGGGTTCAACAAGCTCACCAAGGACCGCGGCCAGCACGATTTCAAGGACTACGCGGACCGCCTCGCCGCCACGCTCGACACGGTCGGACCGATGCTCGTCCAGGAGATGCGGAACCGGCTGGCGTTCGCGCACGAGTGGTCGCAGGAAATCGCCGCGCCGGTCGTAACGACGGAGGCGTGGGGACCGTGGTGGCACATGGACCATCCCGACCTCGACTGGCGCTGGTTGCGCGACTGGTGCGAACAGTGCATGACGCTCGCGGCCGAATACAAACTCTGGGGCGTCACGCCGTGGAACTACTCGCACCCCTACTGGAAGAACTGGTCCGATATCTCATGGTACCGCAAGGTCAACCAGCGGTTTCTCCGGAGCTAGCCGCATCGTGAACAAGACCCTCCTTGCCATCAACCTCGGTGTCTGGACGCTCACCGCCGTCACATTCGCCGCCGGCACCAACACGAGCCGCGTTGTCGTGGGGGCGATTCGCTGGGATGCATGGCATGGCGACAAGAGCAGCGTGGGGCGCGCCGTGGAAACCGCGCTCGGCCCCAAACAGTGGCACTATCGCGTGCCGTTCTTCGGCAAAATCATTTCGGACACCCAGGTGGAAATCCGCGGGTACACCCAGGAGATCGTGGACCAGGAAATCGCCTACGCGCGCCGGGCCGGGCTGGATTACTGGGCCTTCGGGTATTATGACGCCAGCCTCCCCTGCATGGTGGAGGCGCGCAACCTCTACCTCTCCAGCCGGCACAAGAACGACATCCAGTTCTGCCTCTGGAGCGGGCCCGACGGCCTCACCTCCACGCAGAAAGTGCAACGCATCGTCCAGCTCATGCGCGAGCCGACGTATCAGAAGGTGGCGGGTGGACGACCCCTGTTCTATCTCGGGTTCGTGGAGGACAAGTGGCAGAAGATCCTGGCAGACCACCAGTGTGTGGACAATCTGCGGCGGCTGGCGCAGCAGGCCGGGCTGGCCAATCCGTACCTGGTGTTGATGGAGTTCAAACCCACCAAAGGCAAGACAATCGCGGACGCGCTGGGCCTCGACGCCATCAGCACGTATGCCTGCGGGGGTAACGGTCGCGGCGCTCCCTACGCCGCGCTGGCCGAACGCGTGGAAAAATTCTGGGATGAATCCAAAGCCACCGGCGCGCATGTGGTGCCCATCGTCATGACCAGCGCCGACCGCCGGCCGCGGGTCGAGCATCCCGTGCCGTGGGAGAAATACCAGAAGCCCGGCGTCGGGATTGAAAAATACTATCAGGCGCCGACGTCCACCGAACTTTCCACCCATCTCGATCACGCGTTGTCATGGGTTCGCCGGAATCCCGACATCACGCCGGCCAAGGCCGTCATCCTGTACGCCTGGAATGAAAACGATGAGGGCGGCTGGCTGACGCCCACGATTGACGATGCGGGCCATCTCGATGAAAGCCGTATCCAAGCCGTGAGCCGTGTGCTTCGCCCGTCGTCCCCGGCCCCCTGACCCAACCCTGGACACAAACATGAAACAGACCATTCTCCACCTCGCCACACTGCTGCTCGGCCCGTTGGCCGCGCTTCACGCCGCGGAGTTTCACGTCGCCTTCTCCGGTAAGGACACCAGCCCCGGCACGAAGGACGCGCCCCTGCGCACCATCCAGCGCGCCGCCAACCTCGCGCAACCGGGCGACACCATCACCGTCCACGAGGGCGTCTATCGCGAGCGCGTCAACCCGCCGCGCGGCGGCACGTCCGACCGCGAACGCATCGTCTATCGAGCCGCGCCCGGCGAGAAGGTGGAGATCAAGGGTTCCGAGCCCGTCAAGGGCTGGACGCATGTCCAAGGCGATGTCTGGAAAGTGACGTTGCCCAACTCGCTGTTCCACGGCTTCAATCCCTACGACGACCTCATCCGGGGCGACTGGTTCAACCCGAAGGGCCGCAAACACCACACCGGCGCCGTCTATCTCAACAGCGACTGGCTCATCGAAGCGGCCACGCTGGAAGACGTGCTGGCGCCGGCAGGAACCAGGCCGGCCGCGGTGGCGCCTGCCAAAAAACAATATCTGGTGAATCTCGCCTGGTGGCGACCGGGCAAGGGCGCGGAGCAGAACCCGCGGATTCCCTTTGGCGGGATGACGGGCAACCATCCGCTCAAGACCGCGCCTTGCTCGGAAGGCGGTGAGTGTGTCGGCTGGATCGAACCCGGCGACTGGATTCGTTGCGAGCGGGTGGAGTTCAAGCAACCCACCGACCTGATCGAGTTGCGCGCCTCGTGCGCGGCGAACGGCGCGACGATCGAGGTGCACAGGGATTCCGCGAATGGCGAACTTCTGGGTTCGTATTCCCTGGCCAACACCGGCGGCTGGCAATCGTGGGTGTCCTGCAAAATCCGCATCAAGCCACTGACGGGCACGCAAACGCTGTGCTTTGTGGTCAACCCGGCTGGGCTGGTCGTTCCGACCGCACCACTCTGGTTCGCACAGGTGGACGGAAGCAACACCACCCTGTGGGCGCAGTTCAAAGGCGTCAATCCGAACGAGCAACAGGTGGAGATCAATGTCCGCCGCACGGTCTTCTATCCCGACAAACCAGGCCGAAACTTCATCACGGTGCGCGACTTCATGCTGCGCCACGCGGCCACGCCATGGGCGCCGCCGACGGCGGAACAAGTCGGCCTCATCGGCACGCACTGGAGCAAGGGCTGGATCATCGAGAACAATATCGTCAGCCACTCAATCTGCTCCGGCATCGCGCTCGGCAAACACGGCGACACGTTTGACAACACCTCCGCGGACACCGCCGAGGGTTACGTCAAGACCATCGAGCGCGCCCACGCCCATGCCATCCCGTGGATGAAGGAGAACATCGGCCACCACACCGTCCGCAACAACACCATCTCCCATTGCGAGCAGACCGGCATCGTCGGCAGCCTCGGCTGCTCGTTCAGCTCCGTCACGGGCAACGTCATCCACGACGTCCATATCCGCCGGTTGTTCACCGGCGCAGAGATGGCGGGCATCAAATTCCACGGGGCCATTGATTGCGAAATCAGCCGCAACCACATCTACCGCACCTGCCGCGGCATCTGGCTCGACTGGATGGCACAGGGCACCCGCGTGACCCGCAACCTCCTGCACGACAACCTGGCGAGCGAAGACCTGTTCGTCGAGGTGGACCACGGGCCGTTCCTGGTGGACAACAACATCTTCCTCTCGCCGCGGGCGTTGCTGGTGAACTCGCAGGGAGGCGCCTATGTTCACAACCTGATGCTCGGTGCGGTGCGCGTGATCCACACCGAGAAGCGCGAGACGCCGTATCATCCGGCGCACTCGACCGTCGTGGCAGGCCTGGCCGGCAACCCGAGCGGCGATGACCGCTATTACAACAACCTGATGGTCCAGAAAACCGACCTGACCGTGTATGACAAGGCCAAGATGCCGGTCTTCATGAAGGACAATGTCTTTGCTGCAGGGGCAAAGCCCTGCAAGGACGAGCCGTCCCCGGTGGTCGAACCGGAATTCGATCCGGGCGTCACGCTGGTTGAAAAGGCCGATGGTTTCCACCTGAACCTCGTGTTTAACAAGAACAGGGCCACCACACCGAAGTGCCGGCTCATCACAACCGTGGTCCTGGGCAAGGCGACGATTCCGAATCTGCCATACGAGAACGCCGACGGCTCGCCGGTGAAAGTGGACACCGACTATTTCGGCAAGTCCCGGAGCACAGTGCATCCGACCGTAGGCCCGTTCGAGAACCCCGGCGAAGGTGAACTTCAGCTCAAAGTGTGGTAAATAGATGACCGATGATGGTCAGGCGTATTTATTTTCTCGCTGCGCTGCTGCTCGCGGCGCCGGTCCTTCCCGGCGGGGAGTTGCCGGCGGACCCGGGTGCGGTGCCGCCATTGTGGGAACTCAAGCTCGGCGTCCACCAATACTCGGTCCCGACGATTGACCGCGGCCGGATTTATCTGGCAACGGACGACAGCGCGGTGCAACAGCCCGACTACCAGCCGACGGGCGGCGGCGCCCTGATCTGCGTTGAACAAGCAACGGGCAAGCGGGTCTGGGAGATGCCAAGTCCGCGCTATATGGAGGGCGTGATCCCGCCGTTCCACTTCGACCAATGGAAATGCGGCATTTGTTCGCATCCGGTGGTGGACGGCGACCGGGTGTACGTGGTCGGCAACCGCGGTGCGGTGCTGTGCGTGGACCGCAACCACGGCGCGGTGGTCTGGCGGTATGACTTCATCCAGGAACTGAACGTGGTGCCGCACGATGTTTGCGGGAGCACGCCGCTCGTTGTCGGGGATTTCGTCTTCGCCTGCACCTCGAACGGGCAGGACGACCGTCATGACAAGGTGCCGGCGCCGCAGGCGCCGACGCTGGTCGCGCTCGACAAGAAGTCCGGCCGCCTTGTGGCGCGGGACGGCGAACGGATTGGCGAACGGTTGTTTCACTGCAACTGGTCCTCGCCCATTGCAGGCCGGGTAAACGGCCGCCCGCGGGTGTTCTTCGGCGGCGGCGACGGCATCCTGTACGCCTTTGAACTGCCGTCGGCGACGGGGGATGGCGTGCAGGTGCTGAAGAAGCTCTGGTCCTACGACTGCAATCCGCCGGGATACCGGATGCGCGACGGGGAACCGGTGCCATATTCGAATCATCGGAAGCGCCGCCCGGACGGGCCGAGCGAGATCATCGCCACGCCGTTGTTCCGGGAGGGCCGGGTGTACGTGACCATCGGCCAGAGTCCGGTGCATGGCGACGGCCAGGGCTGCCTGTCGTGCGTGGACGCGGCGACGGGAAAAAAAGTGTGGGACTCGACCCTGGTGGAGCGGTCGCTGGCAACGCCCGCCATCGTGGACGGGCTGCTCTATGTGGCGGACACGCCGGGGAACCTGCACTGCTTCGATGCGGCGAAGGGAGAAAGACTCTGGGTGCACCCCCTCGGCGGACGAACCTGGACCGCGTCGCCGTTTGTCGCAGCCGGGAAGGTTTATATCGGCACCGAAACGGGGGCCTTGTGGGTGCTGAAAGCCGGTCGAACGCTGGACGTGCTGTCGAGGACCAAGCTGCCAACCGCGCCAATCACCCTGACGGCGGCGGACGGGGTGCTGTATCTACCGACACAACGCAGCCTGCAGGCGATCACGAAAAAATAGCCGTTGCCTGTCCTTGGAGCAGGTGCGTGCAGTCCATTCAACCACTTCATTCGCAGCATATTAGCCTTGCCGCAGAGTTGACATCCGACGCTCGAGGATCATCTCCAGGACATCCCCTTCACAGCGGGGTTTGCATCCTCTCAGAACGCTAAAGTTCAGCCGAACCACAACCGATAGAAGTACTTACAGGGTCGTGTGCAGACAACAAATCACGACTGTATGGACCAGCTTCCGGCGAAGAACTCAGTATGCTGCCGTGACACCGCCGGCCGACGCTCACATCGTCGTGCCGCGGCTTTTCGTGTTGTCAGCGTGAAACAGTCCCGGCCCCGCGCCTTGAGCCTTGCCACGCATTGCACGCGTCAAGCCTCTCTCCCCACAAATACGCCGCTCAATATCCTGCTCGTCGGGAATTCGGTGGCAACTTCTCAACTCATCGCCACCCGTCTCCGGCGGGACGGCTTGATCGTGCGCTGCCATCGGGTGACAAAACCGGATGAATTGAAAACCGCGGTCCAAGACGGCATCTGGGACGTCGTGGTGGCCAGCCCCGGTCTGTGGAAGCGGGCGTTCAGAGAAACGCGGACGTTCCTTCACACTAGGCGTCCCGACCTGCCGTTGATCCTGCTGGCCCGCAACCCCGGCACGCGAAAGACGATCAAGCTGCTCAAGGATGGCGTCTGGGATATCGTGTCCAGAAACGATCTGGCCCGTCTCACCCCCGCCGTGGTGCGCGGTTTGCGGGACGCGACCGGCCTCCATGCCCGGGAGGCGGCGGAAGCAACTCTGCGCGCCTCGGAGGCCAAATACCGGGACCTCTTCGAAAATTCCCGCGATGCCATCGGGATCGTTGACCCTCCCTCCAGGAAGTTCACTTCCGGAAACACGGCCGCCTTGAAAATGTTCGGGATCAAGAACGCATCGTCGTTTGCATTCTTCAGCCCCGCGGATTTGTCTCCCGAGTTGCAGCCAGATGGACGGCCCTCCGCCGAAGTCATTCGGGAAATGAACAACATGGCGTTGAGCGAGGGATTTCTAGTCTTCGAGTGGACCCATCGCCGGCTCAACGGCGCTGAGTTTCTCGCGGAAGTGTTCCTGACCCGGGTGGAACAGCAGGGAAAGGTGATGCTGCAAGCCACCATCCGCG
>CAZAAF010000030.1:6969-16432 GCA_964482575.1 uncultured Verrucomicrobiota bacterium
GCGGGTCGAGGCCAACTCGCGGCGAAATGAAGAGGATTTTCGCGCCATGTTCGAGGTGGCTTCCGTCGGCATCGTACAGACCGATACGCACCTCGGACGATTCTTGCGCGTCAACCCGAAGATGTGCGAGGTCACCGGCTATTCCGCCGTCGAGCTGCTTCAGATGCGTGTGCGGGACATCAACCATCCCGACGACCGGGAACGCGACTGGAAGTTGTACCAACAAGTCGTGCATGGCAAGGTCCCTTCCTACCGCACGGAGAAGCGCTACGTCCGCAAGGATGGCACGCTGGCCTGGGTGAACGTCAACATGACCGTCATCCTCGATGCCAACGGCCTGCCCATGCGCACGATGGCTACGGTTGAAGACATTTCCGAGCGCAAACGGGCCGAGGTGGCACTCCGGGAAAGCGAGAACAAATACCGGAGCCTGTTCGAAAGCTCTCGTGACGCCATTCTGATACTCGAGCCTCCGTCATGGAAGTTCGCCTCCGCAAATCCGGCGGCCGCGAAGATGTTTGGCGCGCCGAACGAAAAAGGACTCCTGTCCTTCACTCCCTGGCAGTTATCCCCCCGGCGGCAACCGGACGGGTGTTCGTCCGCCCGGAAATCCAGGGAGTTGATCGAGACCGCCATGCGCGAAGGCTCGTGCCTGTCCGAGTGGACGCACCGGCGGACCAACGGCGAGACGTTTCCAGTGGACGTGCTTCTGACGCGGACGGAACAACGGGGACGCACCGTGCTCCAAGCCACGGTTCGCGACATCACCGAACGCAAACGGGCTGAGGAAGCCCTGCGGGAACGCGAACAGAAGTTCCGGGCCATCAGCGAGTCCGCCCAGGATGCCATGATTGTGATTGATGACCGGGGCGCCATCACCCTCTGGAACTCGGCGGCGGAACGAATCCTGGGTTACAGCGCCGCCGAGGCCGTCGGAAAAAACTTCCACGAGGGCCTGACCGCCACCCGGCACCGCGACAGACACAAGACCGCCTTTGCCCGTTTCCGGGCATCCGACGAAGGGATCGTAACGGGGAAGACGTTGGAACTGGTGGCGGTCCGAAAGGATGGCAGGGAAGTGCCGGTGGAGTTGTCGCTTTCGGCCTTCCCCCTGTCCGGTCGCTGGCACGCCTGCGGCATCGTCCGCGATATCACCGAGCGCAAACGGATGGAGGAACGCCTGCGCAAGGTGGCCGAAGTACAGTCAACCCTGCACAAGCCCGGCACGTTGGCGGAAAAACTGAAGCGGATCACCGACGGGGTGGTGGACATTTTCGATGCGGATTTCGCCCGTATTTGGCTGTTGCGTCCGGCGGATCAGTGCCAGAACGGTTGCGTCCATGCCACGACGACGGATGAGCTTCATAGGTGCCGGCATCGCCATCGGTGCCTTCATACGGTCGCGAGTTCCGGCCGTTGTATCCATCAGTACGACACAGACTACAACCGCGTGCCGCTGGGGTGCTATCGCATCGGCCAGATTGCCTCCAGCCAGGATTCAAGCTTCCTGGTCAATGACGTTGCGCGTAATCCGGTGGCCTACGACCATGAATGGGCCAGGTCGTTGGGCCTGGTTTCATTCGCCGGTTATCAACTGCGCGCTCCCGACGGCGACGCGCTGGGCGTTCTGGCGTTCTTCTCGAAACACGTCGTCTCTTCCGAGGAAGATGCCTTGCTCAGGAGTCTCAGCCATCTGATTGTCCCGGTGATTCAAGCCGCCCAGGCCGAGGAGGAAAGAGCGCGACTGGTCACGGCCATGGAGCAGGCGGGTGAGACCATTCTGATTACCGACACGGAGTATGTCATTCTCTACGTCAATCCAGCCTTTGAAAAAACCACCGGCTACAGCCGGCAGGAAGCCCTGGGGCAAACCCCGCGGATCCTCAAGAGCGGCAGGCACGATGTCGCGTTCTACAACCGGATGCAGGAAACCATCGCCCGTGGTGAACTCTGGCAGGGTCGCCTCTTCAACAAACGCAAAGACGGCGCCGTCATCGAAGAAGACGTGACCATTTCGCCCGTCCGCGACGCCGCGGGCCAGATTGTCAATTACGTCGCCGTCCAACGCGATGTCACCCAGGAATCCATGCTCAAGACCCAGCTTCGCATTGCGCAGAAACTGGAGGCCGTCGGTCAGTTGGCGGCGGGCATTGCGCATGAAATCAACACGCCGACGCAGTATATTGGTGACAACAACCGGTTCCTGCAGGAGGCGTTTACCGATCTGGGCCGGTTGTTCGAACAGCACGAACATCTCCGCCAGGCCGTCCAGAGCGGAACCGCCACCTCCGGGCAGGCCGAGGAACTCGGGCGGGCGGCCGACAATGCCAACCTCTCCTACCTGCTTCAGGAAGTCCCCAAGGCCATCGAGCAATCCCTGGAAGGCGTGGACCGCGTGACGCGCATCGTCCAGGCGATGAAAGAATTCTCGCATCCGGGGTCGGAGGCCAAGACGTTGGTGGATCTGA
This sequence comes from uncultured Verrucomicrobiota bacterium, assembly GCA_964482575.1. Lineage (GTDB taxonomy): Bacteria > Verrucomicrobiota > Verrucomicrobiia > CAIQCK01 > CAIQCK01 > CAIQCK01. The sequence goes on from CAZAAF010000030.1 coordinate 9,438, forward strand.
ACCGGGCCATTCAGAGCACCCTCATGGTGTCCCGAAACGAATGGAAATACGTGGCCAACATGGTGGCGGATCTCGACCCGGATTTGCCCCGCGTGCCCTGTTTTCCAGGCGAGTTCAACCAGGTCATCCTGAATTTGATCGTGAACGCGGCCCATGCAATCGCGGATGTCGTCAAGGCCGCGGGCGGCGGCAAGGGCACCATCACCGTCCGCACCCGGTATGTCGCCGATTGGGTGGAGATTGACATCCAGGACACGGGTACGTGCATTCCGGAAGCAATCCGTCATCGGGTGTTCGATCCCTTCTTCACAACCAAGCCGGTGGGCAAAGGCACCGGCCAGGGGTTGTCCATCGCCCGATCCGTGATCGTGGACAAGCATGGCGGCACCCTCCATTTCGAAAGCGAAATGGGGCGGGGCACCATATTCATCATCCGCCTGCCGCTCACCCCGCCTTCATCCGCACAGAAAAACAACTAGACACCCATTTCCCATGACCGAAAAGAAACGCATCTTGTTTGTGGACGACGAACCCTTCGTCTTGAAGGGGTTGCAGCGAATGCTCTGGCGCCTGCGCGGAGAGTGGGACATGGCGTTTGTCGAAAGCGGCCGGCATGCCCTGGAACTGATGGAACAGCAACCGTTCGATGTCGTCGTCTCGGATATTCGCATGCCCGAGATGAATGGCGCCGAGTTGTTGAATAAAATCCTCCGCCGCCATCCCCGTACCATCCGGTTCGTCCTCTCCGCGCACGCCGATCATGACTTGGTTCTGAAGTGCGTCGGTTGCACGCACCAGTTCCTGTCCAAGCCCTGCACGGCCACCGATCTCCAATCCGCCATCCGGCGGGCCATGGCCCTGGACTCCCTGCTCCAGAACAACGCCATCAAGGAAACACTCACCCGGCTGGAGAACCTGCCCAGCATGCCGGCCCTGTATGGTGAACTGGTGGCGCTCCTGCACCGTCCGGATACTCCCATCGAGGACGTCGTCCGCATCATCGAAAAAGACCCCGCCATGACGGCGCAGATACTCAAGTTCGTCAACTCCACCTTCTTTGCGTTGCACCACAGTATCTCCAACGTGAGCGAGGCGTGCACCCACCTTGGCATGGACACCATCCGTTCGCTGGTGCTGTTCCTTAAGACCTTCAGCCAGTTCCAGAACAATGAAATCGGGGGCCTCCGCTTGGAGTCCATGTGGCAGCACAGCATGCGCACGGCCGCGGCCGCGCGATGCATCGCCCAGGTCGAACAAGCCCCAGCCAAGACACTGGACGAGGCGTTCGCGGCGGGTCTGCTCCACGACGTGGGCAAGCTGATCCTGGCAAACAACTACCCGCATGAGTACCAACAACTGCTCCAACAGACACAACACGCATCCCGGGATCTGATCGAGGCGGAACACAGGGTTTTCGGCTGCGAACACGAGGATATCGGCGGCTACCTGATGGGCCTGTGGGGCTTGCCGCCGTCCATCGTCGAAGCCATTGCCCTTCACCATCACCCCAGTCGAAGTCCGAATCCTGGATTCAGTCCGCTTACGGCAGTCCATGCCGCCAATATATTGGTGCAGGAATGCGAGGCGGTTTCCGATCCAGCGGGCCCGGAAGGCATGGATGCCTCCTACCTCGAGTCACTGGCCATGGAGGACCGACCGGACCAATGGCGCCGTGAAGCGGCACAACTTGTGAATACCAGTCTCTGATCATGAATGAACGAATTCTCTGCATCGATGACGAACCCAACGTCCTGACGGGGTTCGTGAGAAACCTGGGCAGGCGGTTTCAGCTCGAGACCTGCGAGAGCGGCGAGGCCGCCGTCGATCTCCTGGCCCGCGGGGAAACCTATGCGGTGGTGGTCGCCGACATGCAAATGCCGGGCATGGATGGCGTCCAACTCTTGTCCCGTTTACGCCAGCAGACGCCGGACACCATGCGCATCATCCTGACCGGCAACGCGGATCAGCTCACCGCGGTGGAGGCCATCAACCGGGGCCATATCTTCCGTTTCCTGAACAAGCCCTGCTCCATGGATGCGCTGGCCCAGGCGATCACGGACGGTTTGCGGCAACACCAGTTGATACGGGCCGAGAAGGACCTGCTTGAACGCACCCTGAACGGAAGCGTCAAGATGCTGATGGACATCCTGTCCATGCAGGACCCGGTGGCCTTCGGCCTCTGCCAGCGCGTGCTGGCACGGATGCGTTCGTTCCAGAAGACGTATGTCTCCGACGCCCCCTGGCAGTCGGAACTGGCCGCCATGTTGTTTCGGATCGGGTTGATCACCATTCCTCCGCCGGTGCTTCAAAAAGTCCGTGCCGGCGCAACGCTCAACACCCAGGAAAAGAACCTGTTGGACCGGGTTCCTGAGATGGGAGCCACGCTGCTGGCGCACATTCCCCGTCTGGAACCGGTGGCTGAAATCATCCGGTATCAAAATTGCCGTTTCGAGGATCCCAACCATCCCAACGGCCCGGTTGCCGGCCCGGACATTCCTCTCGGTGCCCGCACCTTGAAGGTCATTACGGACTTGGTTGAACTGGAGAAGGAAGGCAAAACGCCCGTGGCCGCCGTCCGTGCCATGAAGGAACGCCAGGGGTGGTATGATCCCAACCTGCTGGAGGCCGCCGCGGCCTGGGCCACCGCCCATGAACCGCCACCGCAACCCAAAGAACCGCCGCCCCGCCGTCTGAAGGCCTGCCAACTGGAATCGGGCGACATCTTGCTCTCCGACGTGACGACCATCCAGCAAATCCTCATTCTCTCAAGAGGTTCCGAGATCAACGACACCTCGCTGCAAATCATCCGCAACTTCGCGCTGCTGAATGCCCTGAAAGAACCGATTGTGGTGCGCGGCAAGGAGTAGGCGAAGGCAACGTTTGTCGAGGCGGTAAGATGGGACAGTTTCACCGTCGCGTCGCCTCAAAAACAAGCCGTCCCCATCCGCCAAAACCCGGCGGCGATGACGAACGCGGCGTTGAATCCCTGCCGGCGCGCGTCTATGCTGCCGCCCACAAGACGACTCCCGGATGGCCGACACCCGCCGTGGCTTGCGGAGATCACGCCGGGTAAGGATGCATTCCACAGGAGCAACCACGATGACGACAACGCGGCGCGATTTCCTGAAACAGGCGGCGGCCATGACGCTGATCGGATCGGGCGCGGGCCGGACGGCCTCGGCCGCCACCCCCAAGCCTTTCGGCGTGCGCGCGCGTACGGAACCCGTGGCCATTGCCATGTGGGATTTTTCCTGGCTGCTGCGGCATGAGCCGGGCCACAAGGTCGGAAGCGAATTCGCCGACTGGGACAAGGCGCTCGACGGCCTCGTCGAACGCGGTTACAACGCCGTCCGGATCGATGCGTTCCCGGCTCTGGTGGCCGCGGGACCGGACGGCAACCCGGTGGAGAGTTTTCATTTCCCGCGGGCCAGCCAGCGCCCCGTCATGTGGGGCAACCAGCATCCCACCACCATCCATCCGCGCCGCGCGCTCCAGGAGTTCATTCCCCGCTGCCTCGACCGCGGCATCCTCCTGGGTCTCTCCACGTGGTTTCACGGGCCGGGCGTGGAGAACATCACGGGCCTGGACGGTCTGGTCCGCGTCTGGGACGAGACCCTGGGTTTTCTCAAGGACAACGGCCTGCTTCGCCACATTTATTACGTGGACCTGTTGAACGAGTATCCGCTGTTCAGCGGCTTCAAGTGGCTGCGGGACCAAATGGACGGCAATATCAAGGCGCGCCAGGACAAGGCGAAGACCGAGGGGGTTTTCGAATGGAAGGAGAAGGCCGGCAATTACAACAACCCCGCTTCGCGGCAGTTCTACACCGGTCTCGCCGACGACGCCATCCGCCGGCTCCGAAAGAACTGGCCCGACCTGGATTTCCTGTTCTCGCTGACCTATAACGGCTCCGCCGACTGGCGGGTGATGGCGCCCACGTCCATCGCCGCGCTGGATGTCCACTACTGGTTCGTCATGAACCCGCGGCTGGGCGACCGCGCCAGCGGTTACTGGCAGAACATCCACAAGCTGGCCGAGACCGATGAGGCGTTCCCCCGGGTGCAGGAGGCGCTCTCGAAAAACTGGACAACCCACAAGCCCGCGTTGGTGGAGTGGATGGACCAGCAAATGGCCGGGATCGCCGCGCTGGGCCGCCTTCATGACAAACCCGTGGGCAACACGGAAGGCTGGGGGATCATCAACTGGCTCGACCATCCATCGCTGACGTGGGACATCATCAAGGACGCCGCGGAAATCTGCACCGGACTCGGCAGAAAACACGGTTATCGTTTCAACTGACCGTCCAATTTCCCCCAACCGCAGTTTGCCCATCTCTGGGCGGATGTGGCCTGGCACAGACGGATGACGGACCGGATCAAAGGCGCATGAACACTCCAACGGCTTCTCCCCCAACGCAAGGGACTCACTCCGGTAGGACGTCCTATGTCGTACTGGTCTGCTTTGTTGCCACGCTCGGCGGATTGCTCTTCGGCTACGACACCGGCGTCATCTCCGGCGCCATCGAGCCGCTCACGACGCGGTTCGGCCTGGGCGATTTCATGAAGGGCTGGGCCTCCGGCTGCGTCCTCATCGGCTGCGCCACGGGCGTGCTCCTCGTCGGCCCGGTCTCGGACCGGTTCGGCCGCAAGAGCGCCATGTTCCTCGCCGCGGCCATGTTCCTGGCGTCGGCCATCGGCACGTCACTGCCGCCGGACATCGGGATGTTCATCGCGTTCCGCATCCTCGGCGGCGTTGGCATCGGCATCGCCTCGATTTCGACGCCGATGTACATCGCCGAGATCACGCCGGCGCGGATCCGCGGACGGATGGTGTCGGTAAACCAGATCGCCATCGTGGGCGGCATCGCGGCGACGTCGTTCATCAACTACGTCATCGCCCAACACGGCGACCAGGCGTGGCTTGTCCAGAGCGGCTGGCGCTGGATGTTCGGCACAGGCGTGCTCCCGGCGGCGCTGTTCGCCGGGCTGCTGCTGGTGATTCCCGAAAGCCCGCGCTGGCTGATCGAGCAACGGCGCGACAGGGACGCGCTGGCCATCCTGCGGCGCGTGGGCGGCCCCGCGTTCGCCGAAACGGAAAGCGCGGGCATTCGCGCGGCACTGGCGCAGGAGCGCGGCACGTGGGGCGAGCTGTTCTCGCCGCGGCTGCGCCGGCCGTTGTTTATCGGCATCGCGCTGGCCGTCCTCCAGCAGATCACCGGCATCAATGTCTTCATGTATTTCGGCGCAACGATCTTCAAAAACCTCAGTTCCTCCACGGGCGTGGACGCAGGCCTTTTGCAGCAGATGATCATCAACGGTTCCGGCGTGGTCTTCACGCTGGTCGCCATCGCGACGGTGGACGCCTGGGGCCGCAAACCATTGATGCTCATCGGCGCAGCCGGCATGGGCATCAGCCTCGTGGCGATGGGCGCGTTGGCGCAGCAGATGAGCGATCCGGCGGCGGCGGGCGGTTGGATGCTGGCGTTCATTGTTCTTTACATCGCCTGCTTCGGCCTGTCGGTCGGGCCGGTGACGTGGGTGATCCTTGCGGAGATTTACCCGACGGCCATTCGCGGCCGTGCGCTGGGACTGGCGACGTTTTTCCTCTGGCTGGCGGATTATGTCGTGACGCAGACGTTCCCGCTGCTGGACGCGAAGGACTCGTGGTTTGCGCAGACGTTCCACCACGCTTTCCCGTTCTACACGTACGCGGCGTTTTGCGCGGTGCTGGTGCTGCTGGTCTGGCGCGCCGTACCGGAAACCAAGGGCCAGTCGCTGGAGGAAATCGAACGGAGTTGGAAACTATAAGGTTTTTGGAGGCTGTCATGAAAACACACATCGTCATCTTGATGGCGGCCGCGCTGGCCACCACCGCCGTCGCCCAGGAAAGCGTGGCACCGGATCAGCCACTCAGCCTCTGGTATCGCCAGCCGGCGACCAAGTGGGAGGAGGCGCTGCCCATCGGCAACGGCCGGCTTGGGGCAATGGTCTTCGGAGGCGCGCCGGAGGAGCGCATCCAGTTCAACGAATCCACGCTCTGGACCGGCGAGCCGCATGAGTATCAGCACGACAGCGCGGTGAAGGCGCTGCCGAAGCTTCGCGAGTTGCTCCAGGAGATGCGCCGGCTCGAACGCGAGGCGTTCAAGCTCGATCCTGACAACAAGTTGAAAGAGGCGCGCGAGAAAAACACCCAGGCGCGCGCCAGACAAAAGGAGGCGGAAGACCTCGCCATGAAGGAGTTCATGAGCGAGCCGTTGCACCAGAAGGCCTACCAGCCGTTCGGCGACGTGCGGCTGGTGTTTGCCGGCCACGATAACATCACCGATTACCGGCGTGACCTGAACCTCGACACCGGCGTCGCCACGGTCCGTTACAAAGCCGGTGGGGTGACGTTCACACGCGAGGTACTGGCGAGCCATCCCGACCAGGTCATCGTCATGCGCCTTGCAGCGGACAAGCCCGGGAGCGTTCGCTTCACGGCGCGGCTCACGAGCGAGCACAAGCCCGCGACGACACACGCTGTTGGGAGGGACACGCTCGCGCTGGCGGGCCATGTCGAGGACGGCGGCATGAAGTTCGAGGCGCGGCTGCGTGCCGTGGCCGACGGCGGCAAGGTGACGGTGAGCGATGACCAGCTCGCCGTCGAGAACGCCGACGCGGTGACGCTGTGGCTGGTGGATGCAACGGGCTTCAAGAATTTCCGCGATATGAGCGCGAACCCGGCGGAGCGTTGCGCGGCGATGATGGAACGTGCCGGCGCGCATAAATTCGAGGCACTGCGCCGGGCGGCGGTCGAAGATCATCAACGGTTGTTCCGCCGCGTGACGCTCGATCTCGGCCGCACGGACGCGGCGAAGAACCCGACCGACCAGCGCATCCGGGAATTCGCCACCGGCAACGATCCCGGTCTCGCCGTGCTCATGTTCCAGTATGGCCGTTACCTCGCCATCGCCGGCAGCCGGCCGGGAGGCCAGCCGACGAACCTCCAGGGCATCT
>CAZAAF010000031.1:0-16352 GCA_964482575.1 uncultured Verrucomicrobiota bacterium
CCATGAAGATCACCGAGGATGTGCGGAAGTTCGCCGCCGAACAGGGCGTGAGCGAGCAGGACGCCCTCCGGCGCGGCCTGAGCGAAAAGGCGAAAGAGTTTGTGAGGAAGGGCGCGCAGGTTTATACAAAGGAATAATTTTCAGGCGTTTTGCCCGCAACAAAACCGCTGGGAAGATTCACAAATTGGAAATTCATTGACAATGCTACTCTTATAGTGCATATACACAGTACAATGTCAGAACAACTGGATTTGTCGGCGATGGAGAACTGCGTGTGCTTCAACTTGCGTTGGGTAACGCGAACGGTAACGCAGTTTTTTGACGCGGAACTCCGGCGGCACGGAATCCGTCCTACGCAGACGCCGATTCTACTCGCGTTAAAAGCCAGGGACAGCTGGAACATGGCGGAATTGAGCGATTGGCTCGGAATGGAGCGCACAACTTTGGTGCGGAATCTCCGTCCGTTGCAGCGGAATGGTTTGGTGCAGGCCGTCGGTGGCGGACATGGTGGGCGCGTGGAAGTGGAGATTACCGCCGAAGGCCGGAAGCAAATTGAGAAATTCATGCCGGCTTGGCGATCAGCCCAAAATGCCGTGGTCAAAACTCTTGGGGAACAACGTTGGTCCGCCATCCTCTCCGATCTCGAAACTGCGGCGTTAGCCCTGAATAAATAGCCCTGAATACCCTAAAGGCGAAGAACTGATCATTAGTGTGTGTATATACACATAGCTGGAAAACAAACCCATCTTTGTCACCGGAGTTTCCCCTTAGGGATAAACGAAATGAATTCAACAGACATATCGTGGGTTCTCATCACGGGCGCATCGGGCGGCTTCGGTGAGGAGTTCGCCCGCCAATATGCCGGGCAAGGCCATTCGCTGGTTCTGGTGGCGCGCCGGCTGGACCGGCTTCAAACAATCGCCGAGGCACTACGCCAGCAGTTCCGCATTGATGTCATCGTGGAGCAGGTTGACCTGTCAGATATTGCGGCTGTCATCCAACTGCATGAGCGACTCCGCCAGCGTGGGATTGCGATCGATATCCTGATCAACAACGCCGGTCACGGATTGCAAGGCGCATTCCTGGACGGCCAGTTAGACGTGGCGATAGCGATGGTGCAACTGGATGTCGCGAGCCTGACTGCGGTCACGCACGTTTTCGCGCAGGACATGCGGAAACGGCAACGTGGACAAATTCTGCTCGTCTCAAGCATGCTGGCCTATCAGGGCGTCGAGAACTTCGCCGTTTATTCCGCTGCCAAAGCCTACGTGTTGCGTCTCGGTGAAGCGCTGCATCGCGAACTCAAGCGCGACGGCATCACGGTAACGGTGCTTTCTCCCGGCATGTCGGATACGGGATTCGCAAAGGCGGCTCAAATGAAGATCACCCCGGAATTGCGAATGCTGATGATGCTGCCCACACCCGTAGTGCGCGCGGGAATCCGCGCTCTGCACGCCGGGCGCATGAGTGTCGTGCCGGGGTTGGCCAACAAGGCGCTGGCGATATTCATCTGGGCGACGCCGCGCTGGCTGCACCAGGCCGCCTTCTCCCGCGTCATGAAAGCATAATGAGAAATACTCTTTTAAGCTTGGCTTCCATCGTCACGCTGGCATTGACGGGTTGCGCGGTCGGGCCGAATTACAAGCGGCCAACGACGGAAACGCCCGCACATTACAAAGCCGAAGCGCTCGGCTCATGGAAGGAAGGCCAGCCCGTTGATCACGCTCCCAAAGGCGATTGGTGGACAATTTTCGGCGAAGAAACTTTGAATGACCTGCAAAGCCGCGCGACTGGCGCGAACCAGGAATTAAAGGCCGCCGTCGCCCGGGTCGAGCAAGCTCGCGCCACGGCCAGAGTTGCCCGCAGCGAACTGCTGCCCACGCTCAACGCCGATTCGCGCTACACGCGCCAGCGGTTTTCACCCAATCAAGTGCCTAGCTTCGGCGACCTGACCGCGAACAACTTTCGCGGTGCGCTGGACTTGAGTTACGAGATTGATCTGTGGGGCCGCGTTCGGCGCGGCTTCGAGAGCGCCCGTGGCGAGGCGCAAGCCTCGCTCGCGGCGTTCCATAACGTGCTGCTCACTTTACACGCCGACGTGGCGCAAAACTATTTTGCGCTGCGGGCGCTCGACGCGGAAATCTCTACGGTCACGAGCACCGTCGGGTTGCGGAAAAAACAAGTTCAGCTCGTGCGAAGTCGCTTTGACGCCGGCACTGGCAACGAACTGGACGTGGCGCGCGCGGAAACTGAATTGGCTTCCGCCGAAGCCGAGGCGGCTTCGCTCGCGAAACGCCGTGCTGAATTGGAAAACGCGCTGGCCATTCTCGTTGGTGAAAATCCCTCGACCTTCAAATTCGCCACCGCGTCCACCGATGGCGGCACAAGATGGAATCCCGCGCCGCCAACAATTCCCGCGGGTCTGCCGTCGGACTTGCTGGAGCGCCGGCCCGATGTTTCGGAAGCGGAGCGCCAGCTTGCCGCCGCGAATGCCCGCATCGGAGTGGCGAAGGCAGCGTTCTTTCCCGTGTTGAGGCTCACGGGTTCGGGTGGCTACGTCAGCGGCGACATTGAGAGTTTGTTCAATTGGGACAGTCATGTCTGGTCCATCGGCCCGAGTCTTTCGCTGCCGATTTTCGCCGGCGGCAGAAACCTGGCGAATTACCAGCGCTCGAAGTCCGTGGTTGAAGAAACGGTCGCGCGCTACCGCCAGAGCATCCTCGTGGCGTTCGGTGATGTGGAGAGCAGCCTCGCGGGAATTCATTTTCTCGCTGATCAAGCCGCCGCTCAGGATCGCGCGGTGGCTGACTCGCGTTGCGCCGCCGAACTTGCGGGTGAGCGTTATCGCGCCGGCATCGTGAGCTATCTCGAAGTCGTAGACGCGGATCGCGTGGCGCTTCAGTCCGAACGCGCCCGCGCACAACTCGCCGGGCAGCGGCTAATCGCATCGGTTCACCTCATTAAAGCCCTTGGTGGCGGCTGGCAAGGCCAAGGCTTCTTATCAAACAAACAACCAATTTCACCTGGAGACAATTTATGAACCCGTCTATCAACGAGTCCTCCATCGAAGCGCATCAGCAATCGCCGCGGCCACACAGCGCCTCCGCGGATAACGTCAGCTTTGTGAAAAAGTATCGTCGTCCATTGATAACCATTGGTCTGCTTGCAGGAGGGCTGACTGTGGCCTCGCTAGCGGGCGGCCCTGCCAGTCCGGTCGTGAAAGATCCACGTTTGCAGTCCCCGAGGGTGGAGATTTTCGAGGCGCGAGCGGCAGGCTTGAATATCAGAACCTTCATCGGATTCGTGGAAGCTCGCGTGCGAAGCGACCTGGGTTTTCGCGTTGCGGGAAAAATTCTGGAGCGATCCGTCAACATGGGACAGCGCGTTCAGAAAGGTCAGGTCCTCATGCGGCTTGATGCCGTGGATCTCAATCTCTCACTCGCCGCGCAACAAGCAAACGTCGAAGTGGTTCGGGCCAAGTACACGCAAACCAAGGCGGATGAAGCGCGGTTCGCGGCGCTGGTCAAATCAGGTGCGGTATCGCGTCAGGAGTATGATCAGGCCCGGGCCGCGCTGGACAGCGCCAAGGCACAGTTGGAAGCGGCCGAGGCTCAGGCCAGAGTCAGCAACAACTCCAGCGAGTATGCCGTTTTATTCGCGGACGCCGATGGAGTGATTGTCCGGACGTTGAGCGAACCCGGCCAGGTCGTGGCAGCCGGGCAAACCGTGATCCAGTTGGCGCATGATGGTCCACGGGAAGCTTTGATCAACTTGCCAGAGGGCGTGCGGCCTGATTTGGGAACAGTCGCCTCGGCCCGGCTATATGGGCAGGATCAAATTTATCCAGCGCGGTTGCGTGAACTTTCTGACGCGGCAGACCCAACCAGTCGAACGTTTGCAGCGCGTTATGTGCTCGAAGGTGAAGCCGCTTCGACACCGCTCGGCTCGACGGTCACCATCTCATTGCTCACCAAGCAAAACGTCGGTGGCCAATCCGTCCGATTGCCCGTCGGTGCTGTGTGTGATCGCGGCAGCGGGCCGGGAGTCTGGATCGTGAACGGGAAATCGGAAGTGAAATTCCGCCCCGTCACAATTGCCTCAATCGGGAAAGAGGAAATCGTCGTGTCCCACGGACTCGATTCCGGTGAAAATGTGGTGGCGCTCGGAGCGCATCTCCTGCACGAGGGACAAGTCGTTAATGCGGCAACAGAGGAGAAGAAAGAGCAGAAGTCGTCCTATGCAAAGTTTTAATCTCTCCGCGCTGGCGGTGCGGGAACGCGCCATCACGCTGTTCTTCATCCTCGCTTCGGCATGTGCGGGTATCTATGCCTATTTTCACTTGGGCCGGGCGGAAGATCCGTCCTTCACGATCAAAGTGCTCACGGTGACGGCGGTGTGGCCGGGGGCAACCGCGCAAGAGATGCAAAATCTCGTGGCCGAGCCGTTGGAGAAACGGCTTCAGGAATTGCGTTGGTATGAGCGCGTGGAAACCATTGCGCGGCCCGGGCTGGCGCTGATGACGTTGCAACTTCTCGACAAAACCCCGCCGAAGGAAGTTGCCGAACAGTTTTATCAGGCGCGAAAAAAACTGGCTGACGAGGCGCGCAAATTACCGCAAGGTGCAATCGGGCCTTTCGTGAACGATGAATACTCGGATGTCTCGTTCGCGCTCTACTCGGTCGAAGCTCCGGGTATGCCGTTGCGCAAGTTGACTCGTGTCGCCGAAGATCTCCGGCAGAGATTTCTCCACGTTCCGGGAATCAAAAAGGTGGATATCGTCGGCGAACAGCAGGAGCGCATCTTCGTCGAGTTTTCGTATCCCCGACTGACAACGCTGGGCATCTCGCCTGCGGACATCTTTGCCGCTCTCGCGCGACAGAATGCAGTAACGCCCGCCGGGTCGGTTGACACCGCTGGCGCGCAGGTGTTCGTACGTCTCGACGGAGCTTACACCGACATTGATAAAATCCGCGACACGCCAATCGTGGCCGGCAAGCAGAGTTTCAAGCTGTCGGACATCGCGGAGGTCACGCGCGGCTACGAAGACCCGGCGACGTTCGTCATTCGACATAATGGCGAACCGTCCCTCCTGCTGAGTGTCGTGATGAAGGAGGGCTGGAACGGGCTGGATTTAGGTAACGCCTTGCGCGCTGAGAACGACAGGATTTCTGCCAACCTTCCGTTGGGAGTCGGGCTGAAAAAAGTTACCGATCAAGCCATCAACATCAGCTCGGCGGTGAATGAATTCATGATCAAGTTCGCGATGGCAGTCGGCGTGGTGATGCTGGTCAGCCTGCTGAGTTTGGGGTGGAGAGTCGGAATCGTGGTCGTGGCGGCAATTCCGCTGACCTTGGGCGCGGTGTTTGTGATCATGATGGTTACCAACCGCGACTTTGACCGAATTACATTGGGCGCGCTCATCATCTCGCTGGGACTTCTGGTGGACGACGCCATCATCGCCATCGAGTCCATGGTGGTGAAAATGGAAGAGGGAATGGATCGCATCCAGGCCGCGGCCTATGCGTGGAGTCATACCGCCGCGCCGATGCTTGCCGGGACGCTCGTGACGGTGATCGGATTTTTGCCCGTCGGTTTTGCGCGTTCGACGGCGGGAGAATATGCCGGGAGCATTTTCTGGATTGTCGGATTTTCTTTGATCACTTCGTGGATCGTGGCGGTGGTTTTCACACCGTATCTCGGCGTGAAACTGCTGCCGGAAATCAAAACCGTCAAAGGCGGCCACGCCGGAATCTATTCCACTCCGGGCTATCAGCGGCTGCGCCGTTTCATCACCTGGTGCGTGCGGAAAAAATTCACCGTGGCGGGAATTGTCGTGGGCGCGTTTCTTCTGGCGGGCGGAGGCATGGCGGTCGTGAAGACGCAGTTTTTCCCCAATTCGGACCGCCCGGAATTGCTGGTTGAGGTGCAGCTCCCATTGGGAACGAGCATCGAGACGACCAGCGCAGCGGCACGCAAGATCGAACACTGGCTGGCGGAACAACCCGAAGCGAAGATCGTGACCTCCTACATCGGAGCGGGAGCACCACGTTTTTTTCTTGCCTACAACCCGGAGCTGCCCGATCCCTCCTTCGCCAAGATTGTTGTTTTGACACCGAATGCGGAGGCGAGAAATCGTCTCAAAGCGCGCCTGCGCCAAGCCGCCGCCGATGGAATCGCACCGGAAGCGCGGGTTCGCGCGACGCCATTGGTGTTCGGCCCTCCCTCTCCCTTTCCCATTGCGTTTCGGGTGATGGGGGGGGATCCCGTCAAGCTGCGCGGGATTGCCCACAGCGTCGAAGAAATTATGCGCAACGATCCAAACCTGCGCACCGTAAATGTGGATTGGGGTGAACGTGTTCCGCAAGTGCATTTCGTTTTGGATCAGGAGCGACTGCAACTGATCGGTCTCTCACCGGCGGAGGCGGCGCAGCAATTGCAGTTTCTCCTGAACGGCCAGATCATCACCCAGGTTCGCGAGGACATCCGCGCGGTAAATGTCGTCGTGAGAAGCGCCGGTCCGGAGCGACTCGATCCGGCCAAGCTGGAGAACTTTACCGTCCTGACTCGGGATGGAAAAGCGATTCCTCTGAGCCAGATCGGGCGAATCGAAATCCAATCGGAAGACCCCCTTATCAAGCGGCTCGATCGCGTTCTCACCATCACCGTGCGCGGCGACAATGTTGAATCCACCCAGCCGCCGGATGTCTCCGCAGCGATTTGGGCCAAACTCGCGCCCCTGCAAAAGTCGTTGCCGGAAAATTATCGCATCGAGATGGCGGGTTCAATTGAAGAAGCCACGAAAGCCAACTCAGCCCTCGCGCCGCTGTTTCCCCTCATGATTCTGTTCATGCTGGCCGTAATCATCATTCAGGTGCGCTCGTTCTCGGCGATGTGGATGGTGATGCTGACCGGCCCGCTCGGATTGATCGGCGCAGTGCCAACGCTGCTGATTTTTCGTCAGCCCTTCGGATTCAATGCCATTCTCGGTTTGATCGGCTTGTCTGGCATCCTGATGCGGAACACCCTCATCTTGATCGGGCAGATTCATTCCAATCAAGCCGACGGCCTCGATCCCTATCACGCGATCATCGAAGCCACGGTCCAGCGTTCGCGCCCCGTCATCCTGACCGCGCTGGCCGCCGTGCTGGCATTTATCCCACTCACGCATTCCGTGTTCTGGGGATCAATGGCCTATGTGCTGATCGGCGGCACAGCCATCGGCACGGTGTTGACGCTCGCCTTTCTGCCCGCGCTCTACGCCATCTGGTATCGCGTGCGTGATGTGGATGCCGTTCGTTTTAACCACCTTGGACTGGTCCATAAACACACACGTAACGCATCACTCTAGCGTCAAAGCGCATCGGCAGAGACTTGAAACGCCAAGGCGGCGCTTGCGTATGTCGAAAAGAGCCGGGCCAAAGGAAAGGTCATTGTGCAGATCAGCGGTGACTGATTTTCAAGGATAGCTGGCACGGGAGTTTGGATTTGATTTGCAGACCTGTTTAGTGCGTTGACAGGAGTTTCGATTGAGTGGAGAGGCGGATCGAGATTTAATTCGTTTGACCGAGTTCATCGGGAATTTTATCGCGAGTTGAATTTGAAAAGTTTTGCCCAAGTTGAACCACGTTGCCGCCACGTTCCCATGTATCTCATCAAGGAGAACACGGAGAAGCAGCTCGAGTGGTGCCACGAAGCGCCGTTCTACACACTCGGCCCGCTCACCATGGACATCGCGCCCGGCTACGACCACATCACCAGCGCCATCGGCGCGGCGATGATCGGCTGGTACGGCACGGCGCTGCTTTGCTACGTCACCCCGAAGGAACATCTCGGCCTGCCCGACAAGAACGATGTGCGCGACGGCGTCATCGCCTACAAGATCGCCGCGCACGCCGCCGACCTCGCGAAGGGGCATCCCGCCGCGCGTTACCGCGACGACGCCATCAGCAAGGCGCGGTTCGAGTTCCGCTGGGAGGACCAGTTCAACCTCGGCCTCGACCCCGAGAAGGCGCGCGAGTTCCACGATGCCACGCTGCCGCAGGAGGGCGCGAAGCTCTCGCACTTCTGCTCCATGTGCGGCCCGCACTTCTGCGCCATGAAGATCACCGAGGATGTGCGGAAGTTCGCCGCCGAACAGGGCGTGAGCGAACAGGACGCCCTCCGGCGCGGCCTGATCGAAAAGGCGAAAGAGTTTGTGAAAAAAGGGTCCCAGGTTTACACCAAGCGGTAAACCTGACCATGACTGGACATTATCGCCGGGCGCTTGCGGTTGTCGGGAGTCTTTTGTCGTCGCTTTTGGTTGCGTCGGCTGAACCCGCCGCCATTCCATCGTCGCGTGTGTTGACGGCGCAAGGGCTGCCGGCCAGCGACGGCTATTTCCCCATCGCCGTCTGGCTGCAGGACCCGCGCAACGCCCCGCGGTATCAGGCGGCGGGCATCAATCTCTACGTCGCGTTGTGGAAGGGACCGACGCGGGAGGAATTGAATCAGTTGCGGGCGGCGCACATGCCGGTCATCTGCACCCAGAACGCCGTCGGGCTGGAGTCCAAAGACGATCCCATCATCGCCGGCTGGATGCATGGCGACGAGCCGGACAACGCGCAGGACCTCCCCGGCGGCAAAGGCTACGGCCCGCCCATCCCACCCGAGATCATCGTCCAGGACTACGCGCGCATCCGCGCCGCCGATCCCTCGCGGCCCGTGATGCTGAACCTCGGCCAGGGCGTGGCGTGGGATGACTGGAGGGGACGCGGCGTTCGCACCCGCCATCCGGAGGATTACCCCGACTACGTGAAAGGCGGCGACATCGTGTCGTTCGACATCTATCCCGCCACGCACAAGTCGCCGGAGGTGGCGGGCAGGCTGGAGTTCGTTGCGCAGGGCGTCGAACGGCTCACCGGCTGGACGCGCGGCGAAAAACCCGTGTGGAGCTGCATCGAGTGCACGCACATCAGCAACGCCCGCGTCAAACCCACGCCGTCCCAGGTCCGCAGCGAAGTCTGGATGGCGCTCATCCGCGGCGCGCGCGGGCTGATTTATTTCGTGCATCAGTTCCAGCCCGTCTTCCACGAAGCCGCCCTGCTCGACGACCCCGACATGCTCGCCGCCGTGACGGCCATCAACCGCCAGATTCGCGATCTCGCCCCGGTGCTCAACAGCCCGGCCGTGGCCGGTCTTCTCACCGTCCAATCCTCCGTCTCCGCCGCGCCCATCGCCACGATGGTCAAACGGCACCAGAACGCCGTCTATGTTTTCGCCGTGAACCTCGCCAATGAACCCGCGCGCGCCACGTTCAGCCTGAAGGAACTTTCCTCCGGCGCGGACGTGGAAGTCCTCGCCGAGTCCCGCCGCGTTGCCGTGCAGGACAAGGCCTTCGCCGACGAGTTCGCCCCCTACGCCGTCCATCTGTACCGGCTGTCGCGCTAGTTTTTTTGCGCCGGTCCCCTGCGCCCGCAGCGCTTTCGTGCTATGGTTCACGACAACGCGCCCGTTTGCCGGCGTTGGGAACCTGACTGTGAAAACCGAGACACCCGCCTTGAAAATCCGCGTGGGCATCAGCACCTGTCTGCTGGGCGAAAACGTCCGCTTCGACGGCGGCCACAAGCACGATCCTTACCTGACCGAAACCCTCGGCCGGTATTTCGACTGGGCGCCCGTCTGCCCCGAGGTCGAACTCGGCCTCGGCATCCCGCGTGAGACCCTGCATCTCACCGGCGACCCCGCCGCGCCGCGCATGGTCACAACGCGCACGGGGAAGGATCACACCGCCGCGATGCAGGACTTCGCCGCGAAGCGCGTGGCACAACTCGCCTCGATGGACATCCACGGCTACATCCTGAAGAAGGACTCGCCGTCCTGCGGCATGGCCCGCGTGCGCGTCTATAACGAACACGGCATGGCCCAACGCACCGGCCGCGGACTTTTCGCCGCCGCCCTCCTGGACCGGTTCCCGGAACTGCCCGTCGAGGAGGAAGGCCGGCTTCAGGACATGACGCTGCGCGAGAATTTCATCGAACGCGTCTTTGCCCATCACCGGTGGTCCACGTTTGTGAAGTCCGGTCCGCGCGCCGGGGATCTGGTGGAGTTCCACGCGCGCCAGAAACTCAGCCTCATGGCGCACAGCCCGGAGCATTACCGGCAACTGGGCCGGCTCGTGGCCGGCGCCGGCCGCGGGCCGATGCCAAAGACGCTGGCGGCCTACGGGGTCCTGTTGATGCAGTGTCTCGCCATCCGCGCCACCGCCCGGAAACATGCCAACGTCCTGCAGCATCTGATGGGCTACCTGAAGAAACAACTCGATGCCGACGACAAGGCGGAGCTGGTCGCGCAAATCGATGCCTATCGCACCGGCCTCGTGCCGTTGATCGTCCCGCTCACGCTGCTGGCCCATCATTTCCGGCGTCACCCGGTGCCGTGGGTCCATGGCCAGACATACCTGACTCCGTATCCGGCGGAGTTGATGCTGCGCAACCACGTCTGAGCTCTCTTCCCGATGAACAAACCCACGCTCCTCTGGCTGCAACACGATCTCCGGCTCGCGGACCATCCCGCGCTCGCCGCCGCCCTCCAGCGCGGCGGGCCGGTCATCCCCGTGTTCATCCACTCGCCGGAAGAGGAAGGCGCGTGGCCGCCGGGCGGCGCGTCGAAGTGGTGGTTGCACGCGTCGCTCACAGCGATGGACCAGCGCCTGCGCGACACCGGCTCGCGGCTGGTCGTCCGGCGCGGACCGGCACTGGCCGCGCTGACCGCGCTCGCGAAGGAGACCGGCGCGGGTGCGATCTTCTGGAACCGGCGCTATGAGCCGGTCATCCAGGCTCGCGACGCGAACCTCCGGGAGACGTTGCGCGCCAGCGGTCTTGAGGCTGAGAGCTTCCATGCCGCCCTGCTGCACGAACCGTGGACGATCCAAAACCAAAGCCGCAAACCGTTCCAGGTGTTTACACCGTTCTGGAGGCATTGTCTCACAAAGCCCGACCCGGCGGAGCCGATTCCGTCGCCCAAACACCTGGCCGCGCCATCATCGTGGCCGAAGTCCCTCCGCCTCGCGGAACTCGGGCTCGAGCCGACGATTCCCTGGGCCGGCGGCCTGCGCGAGACGTGGCAGCCCGGCGAAGCCGGCGCCACCGCCAACCTGAACCGGTTTCTCACCAGGGCGTTCGAGGATTACAACGAGCAACGCAACCGGCCCGATGTCACCGGCACCTCCCGTCTCTCGCCGCACCTGCACTTCGGCGAGATCAGTCCCCGACAGGTCTGGCACGGGCTGCGGCGGCTGGCGGCGAAGAAAGGCTGGCCCGAGGCGACGTGGCGCTCCTCGCAGTTCCTCACCGAGATCGGCTGGCGCGAATTCGCCCATCACCTGCTCCATCATTTCCCCCACACGCCCACCGAGCCGTTGCGCGCCGCGTTCAAGAGCTTTCCGTGGCGCAAGGACGCCGCGATGTTGCGCGCGTGGCAGCAGGGACGCACCGGCTACCCGATCGTGGACGCGGGCATGCGCGAGTTGTGGGCGACCGGCTGGATGCACAATCGCGTGCGGATGATCGTCGCCAGTTTCCTGGTGAAGGACCTGCTGCTGCCGTGGCAGGAGGGCGCGCGCTGGTTCTGGGATACGCTCGTGGATGCCGACCTCGCCCAGAACACGCTCGGCTGGCAATGGTCCGCCGGCTGCGGTGCGGATGCCGCGCCTTACTTCCGGATCTTCAACCCGGCCAGCCAGGGCGGGAAGTTCGATCCCGAAGGCCACTATGTCCGCCGTTGGTGCCCGGAGCTGGCCAAACTCCCCGCGCGCTGGATTCACCAGCCGCAGGCCGCGCCGCCCGACATCCTTCGTGCCGCCGGCGTCGAATGGGGCCACGCCTATCCCAAGCCGGTGGTCAGCCACTCCGCCGCGCGCGGCATGGCGCTGGAGGCGTTCGCCCGGACCAAGTCCGCCCAGGTCATTTCCAAAAATGATATGGGAAACCACCGATGAACTCAGATGAACACGGATGGGCAAGATAAATCATCAGTGTGCATCTGTGTCCATCTGTGGCTTTCCCCTCCCCCTCTGTTCCATACGTGGTCGGCGATGTAGCTGTTTCCAAATCAGGACCTACCAATCTCACGCGGTCGTGAAAAGACCGCCACCATCGGGTATAGTCGCCGCGGCATGAACACCCGGCTCGTCACGCGATTCTTTTCGGCAGTGGTGTGCGTGTGTCTGTCCGCGCTGTGCGGCCCACCGGTTTTCGCCGCCACGCCGTCCGATGACAAGCCGGTCTTCGAGCTGCGGCCCGGTGAGTATTACTTCCGCGTGGATAGTCACCCGGCGTTCGTGCTCGGGCGCAATCCCTCGGGCATCGGCGCGAAAAAGTATGACGACCATTTCCGCCGCGTCGCCGAGGCGGGCGAGCGGTTCGTGCGCATCCATTTCACCTACACCCCGCCCGGTGAAAAGCCCGGCGACATCGACGCGAATCTCCTGGCGGTCTGGGACAGGATCCTCGACTCCGCCGGAGCGCACGGCCTGGCCGTGCTGCCGGTCCTGGGCCTCTGGTCGAACTGGAACGACGGCAGCCACAAGGAACACTGGCACCAGTGGGACCGCAATCCCTTCAACGCCGCCAACGGCGGCCCGGCGCAACGTCCGGCTGAGGTGTTCGACGACACACCCTGCCGCCGGCTCTGGCTGAAACGGCTGGAGACCTTCGTCCGGCGCTGGTCGCCGCGCCGCGCCATCGTCGGCTGGGAACTCTTCTCCGAACTGGACCTCGTCACCGGGGGAACCGAGGAACGCGCGGTGGACTTCGTCGAGCGCGCCGCCGCCGTGGTGCGCGCAGCGGACCCATGGAAGCGGCCCATCACGGCCTCCCAGGCCGGCGTCCTCTGCTGGCCGAAGCTGACGCGAAGCGCCGCGCTCGATTTCATCGAAATCCATCCCTACGCGAACGGGCGTTTCCGGGGCCGGCTGGACGACCTGATCCTCACCACCGTCCGCGCGCGCCTCAAGGAGTTCGGCAAGCCGGTGCTCATCGGCGAGAGCGGGCTCGATGCCGGCCCGCCGCACGGCACGCTGGATGTCGCGCCGCGCGCAGCCATCGGCATCCGCCACGCCATCTGGGCCGGCATGGTCAGCGGCGCGATGAACGGCCGCGCGCTCTGGTGGCAGGACGGCTACGACCAGTTCGAGAAAGCCGATGTGTGCAGCCATTACCACGATGCCGCCGTCACGGCGGCCGCGTTCGTCCGGGACATCGATTTCACAAACTTCGCGCCCGTCCCCTGCGAGCCTTCGCCCGGCGTGAAAGGCGCCGTCCTCGGCAACTCCCGCGTCCGGCTCGCGTGGGTCCGCGACGCCCGATGCGAGCCGCCCGACTGGACGGTGACACCACTCCCGGGCCAACACATCACGATGCCCGCCCCCGTCCGCGCCTGGCAGGCGGTGTTCTTCGACCCCGTCACCGGCAACTCCACCGGCACGTCACGCATCGAAGTCCGGGACGGCCAGTTGCGCATCCCGCTCGGCGAATTCCAGGACGCCATCGCCATCCGGTTGCGGCAAGAGGGAACCACCGATGAACCCCGTTGAACCCCGATGGGATGACTTTCCCATCCGTGTTTAATCCGTGTTCCATCCGTGGCTCACATTTCCCCTCTGCCTCTGTTCATCCGTGGCTCCAGGCCTTTCATCCCTCCACGTCATGCTGAAGGCCGTGGTGGAAATACTGGCGGAGGGACTGTATAACCGGAGGCGTCCTTATGCGCCTCCAGTTCAATCCAAGCACGTCACGGCGGTCCGGTTGGAAAGGGCTGCTGTTCTTCGCCCTCTTCTGGTGCACATTCACCGGCGTCTTTGTCGGCTTCTCGGCTCGCAACTTCTGGCGCGCGGCCGATGCCCAGGCCCGATACGTGCCCGTCGAGGGCGTCGTCCTCGAAAGCCGCGTCACCCACAACAGCGACAGTGACGGCACCACGTACGGGTTCGGCATCCGCTACCGTTACACCGTCGATGGCCGGAACTTTGAAAGCAATCGCTACGCCTTCGGCAGCGGCTCCTCGAGCGATGGCTACAGTCGCGCCAGCCAGCTCGTTGACCGCCATCCGGCCGGCTCGAAAATCACCGTCTTCCGTGATCCGGCCAAGCCGCAGGAGGCGGTGATCGACCGCCAGGTGGACCCAGCGATGTGGTTCATGCTGCTGTTTTTGCAGCCATTCGTCCTGGTCGGGATCGTCGGGCTCGGCGCGCTCGTCGCATACCCGTTCAACCGGCGGCGCATGACGAGCTTTGTGCAACGCCCCGCCAACGTGCCGTGGACCATCCCGTCCTGGGGCACCCTCGAACGCCGTCCCGAGGGCCTCGTGCTTCAACCCAAGGCGAGGGCGTCCGCCGCGCTGGGGGCGGTGCTGCTGGGCTATGGCCTCGTCAATTTCCTGAGCATCTTTGTCGTCGGCTTCTTTTTCGGCGGATTTGCCGGGGTGAAGCCCCACACCCTGGCTGGCGCTTTCGGCGCGAGCCTGCTCGGCGGCGTGGCGGGCGCGGTCCTCTACCCGCGCTCGTTGCGCGCCAAGGCGCGGCTGGTCCTCGATCCCGGCGCGGGTCTCTTCAAGCTGACCAGCCCGTTGCGCACCGTCGAGATCGCCTTCAACGAAATCTCCGGCTGGGGGATCAAACCGATCTTGAATCCGCGCAGCATGAGACAGGACGGCCAGTCGGCCTATGTCCCGCTGCTCTCCGTTTACACGACCCGGGGCGACGACGTGCCCGTCCACATTTTTGGCGCCGGCGACGATGACCCTGCCGTCGCGCGGAAGGTTGCCGACACCTTTGCGGCGTGGACGAACAAACCGGTTTTCGAGGAACCGCAGCCGGGCGTCAACGATGCGCTCAACTTGATGACCGCCCGCGGCGCGCTGGCCGCGGCCCGCGAGATCAAAGCCGCCGCCGCGCAGCTCAAAGACCTGTGCTGACCGCCGCCCGCGGCGTTCCGGTTCCCATCCGTGTTCATCCGTGTTCATCCGTGGCTCCATCCTCCCCTTTTGTGTTCGTTGTGCTTTTTTGTGGCTCTCACACCGCCGCCCTCTCCCCAACTCTCGACTCTCGACTCTTCTCTTTCCCCTCCCCCCCCACGTCCGGCTTGCGCTCGCCGCGCCGAATCGCTATACATCGGGCGCATTCAACCCAAACCCAATATGAAAAAGCATCTCCTCCTCACCCCGATCCTTCTCGTCACCGCCGCGGCCTTCGCCGCCAACGCGCCCACGCTGCCCGAAGTCCCGGCCAAGTCCATCGCCGTGAAAAAGGAACTCCTCTTCTCCGACGACTTCAAGGGCGCCAAGCCGGCCAAGGAATGGCACAAGGTCGTCGCGACGTTCACCGTCGAGAACGGCGCGCTCAAGGGCACCCAGACCCGCGACAAGACCATCCCCGCCGCCGACGGCAAGCCCGAGATCAAGGCCCACGCCGCCGTGCACGGCCTCTCCATCCCCACCAAGGACAGCGTCGTCGAGTGCAAGATCAAGTTCGACGGCGCCACGATGATTGATGTCGAGTTCGACGACCGCGAATACAAGGGCTCGCACTACGGCCACCTCTGCCGCGCCATTGCCCGCCTCAACGGCGTCACCATCCTCGACGAGCGCGAAGGCAGCCAGAACGAGCAGATCAAAGCGTTGCAAAAAGACCCCACCAAGAAGGACGAGGTCGCCAGGCTCCTCAAGGGCCATTCCATCACCTATCCCGCCAAGCTCGAGGCCGGCAAGTGGTACACGTTCACCGTCGAGACCGTGGGCGACGAAATGCGCGTCTGCATCGACGGCAAGCCCGCCGCGTTTCTGAAGTCCTCCGGCATTGGTCATCCCACCAAGAGCAAGATCGAACTGGGCGTCGCCGGCAAGGACGGCTGGTTCGGCGACATCAAGGTCTGGAACGCCGCCCCGGCGAAGAAGTAGGCGGGGGCGAACAGACAATCGGCGGTCATGCCGAACGGCGACGACATGGAAAGACTCATCTGGATTTCCACGTCCCGGCACTCTGAATTATTCCGCCGGTTGATCCAGCAATATCGGCAAGGTGCCCGAGTTGAGATTGACGGCACACATTACAGCGCCGCCGACATGGATTCGCTGATGGCGGCCTGGTGCACGAATGAAAAGATTCGTGCGACCCGGAATTTCGGTCTCTGGCGAAACAAGTCTCAATTATTCGGTTTCCATGATGGACCGTCGCAGCTCTGGGCTGCGTACACCGAATTGCCATTCGTGGAGGCGTTGTCGCGGGAACACATTGCGAGATACCGAGCGTCGCAACCCCAAAAATCCGGCGCTTGGTCGTGGATTAAGAGGCTCTTGGGAACGTAGCCACATACGATCCA
>CAZAAF010000032.1:0-6718 GCA_964482575.1 uncultured Verrucomicrobiota bacterium
ACGCAGTGCTTGTACGGCGGCGGTAAACTTCTTGCGCTGGCGAAGATTCTCGCCGACTTCGGCCACCTCGGCGTTGAAACCGGCGGCGTCCACGTTTCGGAGCAACCAGGTATAGGCCGGGACGCGTGGGTCGTTTTTTTCCAGCAGGTCCAGACAGCGCGCAGCAAGCTTCTTCTTTTCGTTCTTGGCAAATCGCTCGGCGTTCGGTTTCAGCAGTTTGACAATATTCCACGCGTCGTCGGCGGTGGTGACCTTGCCGAGTTTTTCGAACAACGGTTGCGTGGCATCCTCGATGCGGCAGAGGGCTTTGGCGGCAATGTCGCGTATCTCCTGGTCCGCATCGCTCAACCAATCCAGCATCGATCCCACGATCTTCTTGCCGGCCTGATAGCCGAGTTTGCGCACGGCAAACCGACGAACCTCGACGTTTTCGCTCTTGGCAAGCTTTTCCAGATCGCCCACGGTACCGGCTGGAAACTCCAGCGGAGCGAGGAGGACGATCGTTGGACTGACGATGTTCTCGCGGTCCTCCTCCTTGAGCAACGGCAGCACCTTCTTGATCATTGCGTCGACACCTGCACCGTCGCGGCTGAGATTGGAGAGTGCTTGCAACGCATTGCGTCGGACGAAAGGCACTTGTTTTGGCCCGATATAGTCGAGCAACAATGGACGCGCGGTGGGATTGCCGAGACTGCCGAGCAGGATCAGGCAGGAGGTGGTGGCTCGCATGTCTTTCTTGACGCGCGGCGTCTTGAGGAAGCTGGCGATTTGCTTGAACAAATCCTTCCGTTCATCCTCGTTGGCGTCGCTGATGTGGCGGCGGATGGCACCGCAGATGGCCTTGACCATTTCGAAGTCGGGATCAAACAGGCCGCCCAGCAAGAACCGCGTTGCGCCGTCGCTGTGAAGCCGCGCAAAGACGTCCATCAGTGCGAGCTTTTGGGCCGTCGCGGCCTTTGCCCAGACCTTTTCCAGTTCGGCTTCGATATCCATCTTGAGTTGTGCGAGTGCCTTGCCGGCGGCCTCGCGAAGCGCGGGCGGGGCATTGAGCAACAGGGGCAACAGATAGGGAAAAGCTGTCTTGTGGCGCGTGCGGCCCAAGGCGGTGACAATCTCTCGTGTGAGTGTTTCATCGGCATGGCCGAGGGCAGCGCCCAGTGCCCGCACCACGTCGGCATCCGGCGGCGCGAGTTCGCCCAGCACAATCACGCCGGCGAGACGACGGTGGGGAATTTCGCTACCGAGCAGCGCGACGATGGTTTGAAGTTGTTTGTCCATGGTCTTGATAGGCTTGACCAACCAGCTTGCGACGTCGAGGAAAAATAGCTCACGACCGTCGTGATTTGTGGAGACGGTTTTTCCAGTCTGGCACGACATGACGTTGTACGCGAACGTTCCTCATGGCGCCAGAGAAACATGCCGCCCCCCCACGACGGCGTTTGTGACACGGATCTGGCTGTTCTCCCACGCGAACACGATCAAGTCGGCCGGCGCGCCTTTCTCCAGAATGCGCGGCGCCAGCCCGAGCAGCCGCGCCGGATGGTCCGAAGCCATCGCAAGGGCATCGGCGAGCGAAATGCCAGCCCAAGCCACGGCGTGAGCCACGCACTTTTCCAGGGGCGTCGCCGCGCCGAAGAGATAGGGCGTACCCGGCAGACAGATCAGACCGCCGGGTTTGGCTTCCACCTCCACGCGGCCGTAACGGTAGATGCCCGGCGGCATGCCGGCCGGTGGCACGGCGTCGGTGACGAGGATCGAGCGCGCTACGCCCTTGGCGCGGATGAAATTCTTCACCACGTAGGTCGGCAGATGATGGCCGTCTGCAATAAAGCTCGCCTTCAAACGGTCCTCGGCGAGCTGGACCTGGACGTAATTGGCATGACGTGGCAGCACGGCATGGCTGCCGTTGCCCAGATGCGTGGATAGCGTTGCGCCAGCTGCCACGGCGTCGGCGATTTGTTGTGCGCTGGCCGCGGTATGTCCCAACGCGATTACGATACCCGATGCCACGGCCTGTTCGATGAAGCGTGTTGCACCTGGCAGTTCCGGCGCGAGGGTGACGAGTTTGATGCGTCCGCCTGCGGCATCCTGGAACTTCTGAAATTCCTTCCATGATGGTGGGCGCAACACCTCGGGCCGATGCGCGCCACGAGGGCCTTCTTCAGCGGAGAGATACGGCCCTTCGACATGGAAGCCTGGTATAGCACGGGCCAGTTCCGGCTGCTGTTCCAAGGCTCGCGATACGGTGTGGAAACACGCGACCATCCGATCATGCGCTTCGCTAACGATGGTGACGAGATATTGTGTAGTACCGTGGCGAAGTTGTTCCAGCGTGGCGCGGTCCAGTTCCACGGCGGTCAGTTCCGGATTCTGGAAATCCACGGCGGCGAACCCATTGATGTGGATGTCGAACAACCCGGGCGAGATGAAGAGTTTCCGGTGGCCGGCGTCCGGTACACGGGCCGGATCGGGGGGGATCACGTCTGCGATGAGGCCGCTGGCGTCGTTGATAAGAACATCCACGACCTGACCGGTGACAATATGGGTGCCTCGAATGAGCATGGCGGCTCCTTGCGTATGGCGTGCAGCATAGAAAATACCGGCGACGATTTCCAAACTTTCTTTTTCATGGTCAGTCGGTATTCTATAACGAATGTCATCGGGATTTCATATCCGCGTCTGGGTTCTCCTGTGCGCATTGCTGACTGGCTGCGAACGACCGGCGCCACCGCCTCCCCTTCGCATTGCCATGGTGACCAAGGGAAAGGGCGACGCCTTCTTTGATGCCTGCGCCCGCGGGGGACAGCAGGCCGCGAAGGCTTTGGGCGTCCAGTTCTTCCATGAAGCCCCCGTGAATATCTCCGTGGAGGAACAGGTCGGCATTGTGGACAGTCTGATCATGCGCCGGATGGACGCGATCGTGATTGCCCCTCATGAAGCGCTGGCGTTGGCACCAGCCATCCGTCGTGCACGGGACAACGGAGTGCATGTGGTCACGTTCGATACGGACGCGGATCCCAAGCGAAGCGGACGCGAGTGGTTTGTGAAGTCGGCAAGTGAGACGGCAGTGGCACGGGGGTTGGTCTCCACCCTGGTGGCGTCCACCGGTCCCCAGGCGCAGATTGCCTTTATTGCCAGTGCCAGCGCAACGCAGCAGCAGCTTTGGATTCAGGAGATGCGGGAGTACATTGGCAAGACCTATCCGATGATGCGGATTGCCGGCATCCAGCGGTGCGAAGACGCCAAGGATGCTTATGCTGCGGCGCAAGAGGTGTTGAGCAGGAATCCGGAGGTGACTGGCATCCTGGCGTTGACGCCCGACCTGTTGGTCAGCGCGGCAGGAGTGGTGAAACCGGGGAATCCGCGGCGGTTTGTCACGGGCGTCGGTCTGCTCAACAGCACACGGGCCCTGGTGAAAGCCGGTGCGGTGCCGGCCTTCGTGACGTGGAATCCAACGGATTTGGGTTATCTCGCCGTGCAGGTGGCGGCGCAGACAATCAAGGGCGTGTTACGCGAACATGCCACGGAGATTGTGTTCGAGAAAACTGAGATGGTGGACGGACATCCCATTTCGAAAACGATGAAAAAAGAGATTCGCGGTCACGAGATCCTTCTTGGTGAGCCACTGATTATCACCCCGGCCAACGTGGACCAGGTCCAGTTTTAGACGGCCGTTTCAGTCACTGAACGGCTGATTTGCCGCAAATGCCTCCTGAATCAGACGCACTTCCCGTGGTTCGCCTGCGTCGTCCATATAGACCTCGACGACATCGAAGCGCACGGGAATACGCGGGTTCCCAAGCAATCGGAGGTATTCGCTGGCGCAACTGATCAGGTGAACACGTTTCTCCTGATCCACGGCGCTGGCGGCTGCGCCAAACTGCTCGTTGCCGCGCGTCTTGACTTCGACAAACGCGAGGACCTCCCGATCCCGGGCCACGATGTCAATTTCGCCGTGCGCGCCGCGAAACCGACGGGTGAGGATCTTGTAGCCGCGCTGCCGCAAGTGGCGGGCGGCCGTCCGTTCGCCGCGCTCTCCTTTGACAAGGTGCGCGGGCGCGTCGTTAGACGACGCCGGGTTCCGGAGACGCTGCCACCATCCGCACATGCAGCAAAGGATGCCGATAAAAGGGGAGTGAATCGAGCAGATTTGGAAAGAGTTTTGAATGGACACATGGCGCGCGTCGTCGTATGAAACGGCGCGAACAGAAAGACCCATATGAACTATTTGAGATCCCTCAGCATGATTGCAGTTTCTGTCTTTTGTCTGGCGACTGTTGACGTGATGGCTGCCGGCAAACCCGATCCCTACGAGACCGCGATTGAGAGCCCTTTCAAGGGGGTTGTAACAGTGACCACTCAGATCAGTGTGAGTGTCAAAGGCGAGACCAAGTTTAAGAACGCCGGGCCCCAGGCTTCGGGCAGCAAGGATGAGCGGGGCAAGCCACCGCGACAGTCCTTCCATTTCTCGATCAACAAGGACACGAAGCTCACGCGCGATGGCAAACCGTGCGACCTGAAGGCCGTCCAGAAGGGGGATGGGGCTGTTGTGGAGTTTACGCCCAAGAAGGACAGCCAGAAACGCATCGCGAGCAAGATTGACTTTTCCTCCTCCGGAGGCGACGCCGGAGACGACAAGAAGACAGAGGACAAGAAGCCGGGCGACAAGAAGTAACCCGGATTCAGTGCGCGTCCGGCGTGCCGTGGCGGATTTTGACGGCGCGCGCGGTTTGATGTCGCGCCGATCATCATGCGCGTCTGTCTCTCCTATTATACGCTGGGGTATCCGCAGGGTGGCGGTCATGCGTGGGTTTTCCTCAACTGGGCGCTGGGTTTTCGCGCGCTTGGTTGTGATGTGTGGTTGCTGGAGATTGTTGTTCCGTCCGATTCGATGGACCAAATGCGGGCCAATCTGGACCTGCTCCGCAGCCGCCTGGCTCCGTTCGGGCTGGCGGATTCCATCGCGGTGACCCGCCAGTCCGGCGAGTCGTTGCCGGCGGAACAATGGAGCGGTTGTCCTGGTCTCGAAGCCGTTGAGAATGCGGACCTGCTGCTGGATTTCCGATACGATCTCTCGCCGGAACTCGTCCGCCGGTTCCGCCGATCCGCGCAGATGGATATCGACCCCGGACTGTTGCAGACCTGGTTGACGCACAAGCAACTCCATGTGTCGCCGCATGACGCCTACTTCACCATCGGCGAGACCGTCGGCACCCCGACGGCGAAGTTTCCCGACGCCGGCCTGCCGTGGCAATACACCCCGCCGTGCGTTGCGCTCGACGCTTGGCCGGTGTGTCCCACGCCGGCGGATGCGCCGTTCACAACGGTGGCCCATTGGTATTCCGGATCGTGGTTGGTGGAGGCGGACGGCACCACGTATGAGAATACCAAAGGTACGGCTTGGCAGCCGTATCTTGACGTGGCTCGGCGTGTAAAGACGCCGCTGGAACTGGCTACCGACGCCTGTAGCGATTCTACCGGAGCGAACAAGCTCCGCGATCATGGCTGGCGGTTGCGTGATTCACGGCAGGCGGTGACGACGCCCGAGGATTACCGGCGGTATGTTCAGCAATCCCGCGGTGAATTCACCTGCGTCAAACCGTCCTGCGTGCGCCTGCAAAATGCGTGGGTCAGTGACCGGAGTCTCTGTTACCTGGCGAGTGGTAAGCCGGTGATTATCGAACACACCGGTCCGAGCCGTCTCCTGCCGGATGCGGCAGGCATGTTCCGGTTCCGCACGCCTGATGAGGCCGTGCGCTGCCTCGAGATCGTCGCTGTTGATTACGATCATCAATGCCGGCTGGCCCGCCAACTGGCAGAGGAACATTTTGACGCCCGCAAGGTCGCCGCACGCCTGTTGGAACGCGCGTTGGCTTGAGACAGGAGATTCATGACGCCGACCCGCACCCTTGCAATTCTTTCCTATCACAAAATTGGTGCAGGCCCCGGTGGCTGGGACACGTGGTATTACGTGCCCGAGGCTGTTTTTGAGAAACAACTGACGTGGTTGCGAGAGAACGGGTGGCAGGCAATTGACTGCACGGCGTTTTTGCGCGGCTTGCGCGATCCAGAGAGCCTGCCGGCGCGCTCGCTTTTGGTGACGTTCGACGACGGTTATCGCACGATGCGGACGGTGGCCATGCCGATTCTCCAGCGTCTGGCCGTACCCGGTGTGGTCTTCATGCCAACAGCGTTTATCGGCGGCATGAACACGTTCGATGCCGGCAACGAACCCGACGAGCCGATGGCCGGTTGGGATGATTTGCGCGCGCTCGAGCAGGGAGCCGTGTCCGTACAGTCGCACGCCGTCAATCATCCGGCCTTTTCCAGCCTGACGCCCGTGCAGATGGAGGAGGAACTTCGCAACTCGAAGATTGCCCTCGAAAAGGGTCTCGGCAAACCGGTGGATGTATTTGCCTTCCCTTACGGGGACAGTGGAACGGATTCGGAGTCGACCACGGAACTCTTGCGCAAGACCGGGTACAAAGCGGCTTGTTTGTACGGTGGCGGACCGGTACCGTGGCCCGCGCCTGATCCTTATCGGCTGACGCGTCTGGCGATGGGGCCGGATACCGATTTGGCCAAGGCGCTGGGTGGGTGATGCAACGGCCTGTCGCAACTCCTTTCACCGGTGGCGGTGGCAAGAAGAAGCGAAATCAGTAACGCGTCGCGGCCCGGTGTGGACCACCGGCCAACCGGCTGGGGTACACGGGGTTTT
>CAZAAF010000032.1:6772-15384 GCA_964482575.1 uncultured Verrucomicrobiota bacterium
GCTGGACCGAGACGACGTGCCGTTTATGAAATCCCCGGCCGATGACTTCGTGTTCATCGTGCGCTTCGAATTGAAAGGAGATGGAGTGACCCTCGACCTGGACCACCCGGGCCAGACAGGTGACCTTTCGTCCCACAGGTGTCGCTGCCAGATGACGGATTTCGACGAAAGTACCCACGGTGCTTTCCCCGGGTTCGAGCCAGGGTTTGACCGCATCGCGCGCGGCATGTTCTAGAAACGAAACCAGCCACGGCGTCGCGAGGACCTCCGGCATTTGTTCGCCTGCAAAATGGATCGCATGCCGGGTTTCGACCACGAGTTGCTGCTCGCCTGTCGCACCGATACTGGGTTTGCCTTTCATCGTGCGCTGGAGCCTATCACCTCCGGGATCGAATCGGCAGTTTTTTTGGATTCTACCGGAGTCTTGGAATTCCGACGGTCCGGTGCGCGTGTGGCGACCCGGTCCTATTGTCCGCCGGGGGTTTCCACCACCGGCAGGACGAGGTGCGAAGGATGCGTTGCGTCGCAGTAGATGGTGTTCGTTTGCTTCACCTTCGCGCCCGCGTCCGACCACGACTGGCCGGTGCCGGGGTTCACGTCGAAACGCGGATAGTTGCTGGACGTGACGGTGGCGCGGATGCGGTGGCCCTTGTTGAAGATGATGCTCGTGGACCAGCAGTCCACGGTGACCTCCTCGATCTTGCCCGGCGTGAGCGGTTCGGTCTTTTCGAGAGAATGGCGATAGCGCAGGCGCAGCATGCCCTCGGCGACGAGATAGCTTTTCCCGTCGGGATACACGTCGCACAGGCGGACGGAGAGATCGGTATCCGCGGCGGACGAGGCGACGAACACCTTTGCCTTTACGCGGCCCGTGACCTCGACCGGTTCGTTGAGCGGCTCGCTGGTGAACAGGACCACGTCGCCGCGGTTTTCGATCGTGTTTTGGTTCATCGGACCTCGGGCGATGGTGAGGTTGTTGCCGCCGATACTGGGGCAGGGGTTGGCCGGGTCGAAGGTGAACGCGACGTGCGCGTCGTCGCCAGCCGCGATTTTTTCCAGGGACAGTTTTCCGTCACGCGTGAAATAGGCGGCCGTATCCTTCGCAGGGATCGGCCAGTCGTCGGCATGCCGCCATTCATTGCCGGGCGCGCCGGGCGTGCTGGTGTCGCCCATGACGTAGTAGGCGACGGCGGGTTCCTTTTCGATCCCGTTGTTCGCGCCGCACAGATAGTGGTCGAACCATCGGCTTTCGTTGTATTGGGCCGGCACGCGGTTTGCGTTGGGGAAGGTCATTTCGCCGGCGGGCATCTTGCCGATGCCGTGAGTCCACGGCCCCATGATGAGTTTCTGCGTGCCGCGCGCGCCATTTCCGCCGGAGTGTTGGCGGCCTACAAACTCGTCAATCGTGGCCTGCGCAAACATGTCGAACCACCCGCCGATGTGCACGGCGGGGACGTTCATTTGCGCGAACTTCAACGTGGTGTCGAACTTCCGCCAGTAGTCGTCGTAGCACGGATGGGCGAGGCCGATTTCGAGGGCACGGGGATCAAACTTGTTGCTGGTCAGCCAGTTTCCGGCGTCGGCCTTGCGGAAGGCACCGCCGATGTAGGAGGCGTCCGCATACAGGTTGGCCGCCGCCACGCTGACGTATTGGGCCATCAACCCATCCGGCGCCGCGCCGGCGAGGAGGTTTTGAGTGATGCCACCCGCGGAACCGCCAATTGTCCCGATCCTGCCGTTGCACCATTTCTGTTTCTTGAGCCATTCGATGGTGTCCACGCCGTCCTGATGTTTGCCCCAGCCGCAGCCGATGAACGGAAGATTATCGCCTTCCGAGTCGAAACGCCCACGCATGTCCTGCATCACAAACACGGCCCCGTTTTGGACGAAGCCGCTGCCGATCCGGCCCATCTTCACGCGGCCATACGGCGTGCGCGAGAGGATCGCCGGGAACGGCCCGTCGCCTTCCGGCATGTAAATATCCGTGGCCAGGTGAACGCCGTCCCGCATGGGGATGCGGACGGTCTGCGCCTTGCGAGGTTCGACGGGTTTCTGGCCGAGCTGCCGGACCTGCCCGACGGCCCGGGTCCATTCCGTCAGGTCGATCCTGCCGTCGTGATTCGTGTCGGCGGCAGCAAGGAACTGTTTCAGCCGCGCGGCCCACGCCTCACTATGTTTTTCGGCGACGAACGCGATCATGGCCTCCTGCTCCTGCGGCGAGAGCACCTGGTCGTGGTCGGCATCGAACTGTTGTGCCAGTCCGTCGAGCTGCCTTGCGGCCGGAACCATCTGCTGGAACACTTGTTCCGTTGTCGGGGAAACCGGGTCGGCACAGTGCCCCGCCTGTATCAGTATCCACACGGCCAAGGCGGCAAACCACGGTATTATTCCACATTGAATCGGCGATTGTCGTTTCATTGTCGGGTTCGTTCCAAAGCGGTTTCCTTCTTATACCGGCCAGGCGGCACAAGGTTACTTCCCGAATAGATGGAGGGGGCGTGAACCCGGCCGGACTGGTTCTATGCCTCCGACGCTCAGTTGCAGGCTTCCAGCATGGCGCTGAGGACCTTGCCGGAGTCGAAGTATTCCTCCGCGATGCGGCGGGCGGCGGCGGCGTGGCGCGGGTAATCGCGGTTGATTTGTTCGATGCCCTCCACAGCACTGTCCATGTCGTGGAACACCAGCAGACCTTCGCCCGTCGGCAGCCAGTCGCTGAAGCCGGTCTCCTGCGCAAGTACAGGCCGGCCGCTGGCAAGGTAGAGTTGGCTGCGGTCGCTGAACGAGCCGGTCCGTCCGACGATGTAGCCGTTCTTGGTGATACCCAGCTCGCCGCGCGACCCGGTGATGTACGCGTGATAGGCGTCGAGGGTCTGCGTTTTGGTGACCGAGTTGGTTAGCCGCCAGCCGTGCACACGCAACTTGTCCT
This sequence comes from uncultured Verrucomicrobiota bacterium, assembly GCA_964482575.1. Lineage (GTDB taxonomy): Bacteria > Verrucomicrobiota > Verrucomicrobiia > CAIQCK01 > CAIQCK01 > CAIQCK01. Next base: position 9,699 of record CAZAAF010000032.1, read on the forward strand.
CCGGCGCGTTGTTCGAGATGGCCAGTTCGATGGGGGAGGAGACGTGTTTAGGCAGGTCCCACAGTTTTTCGAATTCGACGTCCTTCTGGCCGTAGCTGCGGCCGTTGTATTCGACGGACTTGTAGCTGGTCCAGTTCATCACCGTCGTGAACGAGGCGTCCGCCGGCGGGGGCGGGACGGCGCGCCAGTAATCCAGATACGTGGGCAGCGGCATTTTGTGCCACGTAATGCCGCCGGTCGGGATGTCGCACTTGGGCTGGCCGATGAACAGCCCGCAAGTGAAGAACACATCATGCGGCGCGTAGAGACCGCGCAGGTATTCATCGCCGCGCGCCAGACGGACCTGGGTGTACACCGGATCGGTATCGATGGCCACCTTCCGCCGGGCCTGCGCGTACATCGGACGCACGGGATTGACCGTGCTCACGTTGATGAACAAATCCGCTTCGCGGCAAATCCGATCGAGGTGGGACTCCGTGAGACCGTAAAACCTGTTTTCGAACTGGCTGTAATAACACCAGCGATCGGACAGACCGAAGCGCGCGAAGATTTCCTCCACATAGCGACGCCCGTAACCGCTGTCCACATCGGTGACTTTTCGCACGGGGTCGAACGGCATGAGATACTCGCCGCTGTCTTCCAGGAACCAGACATCGTGGCCGAGTTTCTTCAGGCCGAGCAGGAAATTCAGATGGCCCCACGACATGCCCGCCAGCGGATAGGTGACCATATAGCCGGCAATGATGATTTTCATGATGGGGTTTTCAGTTGTCAGCTCTCAGCAATCCGTCAGGAGCTTCTTTAAAACCTTGCCGGCGTCGAAAAACTCGGCAGCCACCTCGCGGGCGGCGCGGGCGTGCGCGGGGTAATCGCGTTCGACGGCGGCGAGGCCGGCGGCGGCCTCCTCGATCGTCGAGAATGCAAAGAGTCCGCGGCCGGTCGGGTAAAACTTGCTCCAGGCAGTGTCTTGCACGACCGCCGGTTTGCCGGCGGCCAGATAGCAAGCGGTCCGGCAACTGAACCATCCGCTGCGCGTTGCCACATAGGCCTGTTTGGCCACACTCCACTCGCCGCGCGAACGCAGGATATAATCACGATAGATAGTCGCGTTGCTGGAGACTGCATGGCCTTCCGTCAATCGCCAGCCGTTGGCGGCCAGGGTCTCGCGCGGCGCACGTCCGCTCACGGCCAGTTCCAGCGGCCGGCCGGCCTGCCGGGGCAATTCCATGAATTTCTCAAACTCCCGGTCTTTTGCCCCGAGCACACAACCCGCGATTTCCGGCGGACGCTCGTCAATCTTCCAGCTCATCACCGTTGTCCAGGAGGATTCGGAATCTGGAATTTGTGATTTGAGATCGCTCCAGTCGTCGAGCAATACCGGCTGCTGGGTTGGACGCCATTTGAATTCGTCCGTTGGAATGGGACAGTCCGGCTGGCCGATGTTTTCGCCAAAGGTGAAGAACCGGTCGTGCAACCGCATGCACTGCAGCGAGTAGGCTTCGTTCGGTCCCGGCTGGCCGTCGAGCACACGCCGGATCTTGGCCTGCGTGTAGGCGGGGTCGCTGTCGAGATAGACCTTGCAGCGTGCCTTTTGGTAGGCCTCGCGCGGCCAGAGCGAGCCGGAGATGTTCAGGAGAAGGTCCGCGCTTGCACACCAGTCGGCGACTTCGGCTTCGCTGCGTCCCCAACAACGGTCTTTCGGATCGCGGAGCGACCAGTGGTCGCCCAAGCCGAACTGACGCATCACTCCGGCGAGGTATTCAGAATTGTGGGTGGCGTCGTCGGTGTAGGTCTGGTTGACGGCGTCGTACAGCCAGTGGCCGGTGTCTTCGAGATAGAGCACGTCGTGGCCAAGCCGCTGGAAGCCGGCGGCGTATTGGGCGTAATCCCAAGCCACGCCGCCGAGCGGATAGGTTGCAATGAGGCCGCCTACGACGATGCGCATGTGATCAGATTTCGTTAATCAGTCAACAGTGATCAGTGATCGGGAATCTGGTATCCGGGAGGCATTTTCTTGGAAATGGCATGACATTGATTGCGGCCCTCATTTCCTCTGCCGTTCCACGAGTCGCGCGTAATAGCCGCCACGGGCCATCAATTCTTCATGCGAGCCCAACTCGGCCACCGCGCCGTGATGCAACACCGCAATTTGATGGCTGTCGCGGACGGTCGTCAGCCGGTGAGCGATGATGACCACCGCGCGATCTTTCATCAACCGTGCCAGCGCGTCCACGATCGCCGCCTCGCTCTCGGCGTCGAGCGCGCTGGTCGGCTCGTCCATGGCCAGCACCGGCGCATCCTTCAAGAAAGCACGGGCGATGGCGATGCGCTGGCGTTCGCCGCCGCTCAGGCGGGCGCCGCCTTCGCCAATGAATGTGTCATAGCCGCGCTCCAGTTTGGAGATGAACGTGTGCGCGTTGGCGGCCTGTGCGGCGGCAATGATCTGCTCGCGCGTGGCGCCAGACCGGCCATAGGCGATGTTCTCGGCCACGGATGCCGGCATGATAATGGCATCCTGCAGTACGAGACTGATGTTTTCCCGGAGGCTGCGGCCGGTGATGGTGCGGATATCCTGGCCGTCGAGCAGTACCGTGCCGCTGGCCGGGTCGTAAAACCGCAGCAACAAATTCAACAGGGTGGTCTTGCCGACACCGCTCGGGCCGATGACCGCCAGCCGGTGGCCCGGGGCAACACGCAAGTTGACGTCGTGCAACACTTCCTTGCCCGGTTCGTAGGAGAAATGGATGCCACGGAATTCCACCTCGCCGTGCGCGCGACCGAGGGTCTTGGCGCCGGGCGTGTCCCGGATGTCCTCCGGCTGATCAAGCACTTCCAAAACGCGCTGGACGCCGGCCGCCGCCTCCTGGAGCGTGCCGCCCACCGTGCTGAGTTGCGACAGTGGTTCATATAACATGGCAAGGTAGGCAAGGAAGACCGTAAGCACGCCAAGCGAAAGCTGTCCATCGAGCACCCGCAGACCACCGAGCCAGGTGATGGCCGCCGTGCCTGCGCCGATGACCAGCGCGACGCCGAGCCAGTAAAGAATTTCGACGCGGTGTTGCGCCAGCCGGACGGTGACGGTGGCGTTGCTGCGTGTCGAGAACCGCCGCTCCTCCTCGTCCTCGCGGACATACGCGCGCACCAGTGGTAGCGCGGACATGACTTGATGGACCTGTGATGTCAGCGCGCTTTCGGCTTCGTGGGTTCGCAGCGAACGCTGTGTCATTCGCTCGGAGAAGAACCGCATTACCACCACCAGTGCCGGCATGACCAGAAGTGAGGCAAGCGTTAGTGCGACGTTCAGTTGCAGCATGATCACTGTCATGCTGACGAGTGTGAGGAGGGAGATTAGGGCCGTTACCAACCCGTGATGGAAATACGTCTGGAACGCGAACGTATCGCCAGTGACGCGGTAGATGACGTCGCCCAGCGTGCCACGGGTGTGGAACCGCATGGGCAACCGTTGCAGCCGGCGGAACAGGTCGTGCCGTACGCGGGCGGCGCCGCGCAGGCCGACGGCAATCAGCAGATAGTTTTGGACCGAGCCGATGACCGCGCCGAGGACATGCAGGCCGAACAATGTTGCGGCCATGGTGCCGACCAGCCGGGCCGCGTCGGGCGGACGCTTGACCAACGCGTCATCGATGATGACCTTCAGCGGCCATGGTTTGAAGAGGTTCGTGCCAATGCCGAGCAGCACCAGAAGGAAGATGACGGCGGTGAGCGGCCAGTCCTTGGTGAAGTAACGGAAGACTCGCCGGATGTATTTCATGCCGCTTGAGTGGGCGAGCTGCCGGTGGTGGCGGGTGGCTCGGCGACCGTGTTTTCGCGGCGTGGCACCGAGACGAATCCGAGGTTCTTCGCCACGGAGGCGATCAGTGTGCCCACCAGTCGTTGCAGACGTTGCGCGCGGCGGTTGATGAGATAGCTCACCAGCGGAATCAGCAATAAGAGCAGATACGCCAGGTGGTACGGCGTGAACTTGCGGAATAGCGCGAGCAGCGCGACGTCGAGAGCGGTGAACAATGCAAAGGAGACGCGCGCAATCAATGGCCAGCGGTAACTCAGCCGTACGCGGATGAGGTGTTTGTCGCCGCCGTGGCTTTCGCTCACGGTCTGAACCCGGGCCTTGCTCCACCGTTCGCCATAGACCTCCAGATCCCAAGGATCGTACGCACCACCGCACCGGTGCCGCCAGCCATCGCGTTTCAACTGATTGAAGAGCGCGCCCAACAACTGCAACCGGTCGGTACCGTCCTCGCTCCAGAGCTGAAATTCCGTGTTCTGACCGGTGCGTTCCACGGCGCCCGGCAGCGCCTCTGCTCGCGCCAATACCGCCAGTGGCGAGTTATGGCGCCGTAAGCGGCCCTCGTAGCGTTCGGCACCGCGGACGATCGGCTGCAGGAAGTACAACAAAGCTACCAGCGGACGAGACCAGAAACGCCTGTTCTTCTTAGGCAAATCCGCCTGGTAGGCGGCGATGCCGCTGGCTACGACGCTTGCCAGGAACGCTGCCAATGGCAGCGGCCACAGGGACGGTACCAGCAGCGCCAGCACAATCAGGGGGAATGTCACCAGTGCGTGATATTCTATGCTGGTCAGCAGGCTGAACAGTCCCGACGGCCGTGGTGTGTAAAGAGTCTGGAACAACGCCGAGCCGAACACACCATGATAGATGATCGGCTGGCTGATCTGGATACCTTCGCGCGCCGTGCTGTAGATGACGCCGTGCCAGATGGATGCGCCGAGTGAGTTGAAATATTCCGGATGTTTGTTGCGCAACAGTGCCTCGGCCTCGCCATAGCCGCGCTGCTGGTTCAAATACGCCTTGGCCGTGCAGCGACGGTAGTGCCAGACGAATGCGGCCGGCGAAAAGGCAATCTTATACCCGCGTTGCATCAACCGCCAGCACACGTCCACGTCATCGCCGGCCTTGCGGAAGATCGGATCGAAACCACCGATGGCTTCCAGTGCCCATTTCCAGAATGCCATGTTGCAGCCCGGAATGTGCTCAGCCGTGCGGTCGTCGAGCAGCACGTGGCACGGCGTGCCCGGCGACACTGATACCGCGGCGGCGATCCAGTTGTCCTCCGGCGGCAGGTAGTTGGGTCCGCCGATGGCGACGGCGTCGGTCTTGAGCAGGTCGCCCACGAGGTAATCAATCCAGTCCTCGTCTGCGCGACAGTCGGAATCAGTGAACGCCACGATGTCGCCCGTGGCGGCAAGAATGCCGGCATTGCGCGCGTAGGAGAGACCCCAGTTTTCCTGCCGGATGTAGCGGATGTTCGGGAACTGCGCGGCAATTTGTGGTGAATTGTCGGTCGATCCGTCATCTACCAGGATGACTTCGTAGTTGGGGTAATGCAGTTTGCTGAGCGATTCCAGGCAGGCGCGCAACGTGCGGGAACCATTGTAGCTGGCCACCACGATGGATACGCGCGGTGGTACGCCTTGAACCGGTAGCACGAAGTGTGGTGCCTGCGCGAAGCGTTCGCTCACCGCTTCGAACGAGGGCTTGGGTTGCCGGTCACGCGTGGTCAGGCCAAACGCCCAGTTCTCGATCTGGTAGCCGCCCGTGAACCAGTCGTCGGTGAACGCAAAAAGGATCGTGCCGGCCAGCCCGCCGCGGAACACCGCCTCGATATGCCACGACAAGATTTCCGCTTGGTGAGGCGCACCCTCGCGA
>CAZAAF010000032.1:15394-16123 GCA_964482575.1 uncultured Verrucomicrobiota bacterium
AAAACTGTCGATGCCGAATTCACCGAGCATGAGTGGCTTGTCGCCCGCGAGAATCTGGAGGCGTGAGAGGTAGTTTTCGAACGCCCTCTGGTCGTGCAGATAGACGTTGAAACAAACGAAATCAAGCAGCCGCGGCCTTAGAAACTCGGTTGGTGGATAGTTCGCAAACGTGAATAGCCGGGTCGGGTCGATCTGCTTGCCGGCTTCAACCAGCGAGTCGATGAACTCCTCCACGCGTTCCGCCCCGTACCAACGGACGATGTCGGGCGGGATTTCGTTGACCACGCTGAACGCGAACACCGCAGGATGTCCGCGGGCGTCGCGCACGGCACGTTCCACGGCTTCGCGTGCCTCGCGGATAGCCCCGGGATCGTCGAGCCAGCAGGTATGCTTTCGCCAGGGGATGTCGATGAAGACCTTCAATCCCTCCTCACCGGCAAGGTTCAGCAGCCACAGCGGCGGCGGGTGATAGACACGAATCGTGTTCGCGCCGAGCTGGCGCAACAGCTTGAAATCCGCCCGGGTCCGCTCCCGCGACGGATACGGTTCACCCGCCTCGTTCGGGGCGAAAGGACCGTAGGTGCAACCCTTGACGTAGAACTTCTGCCCGCTGGTGCGGAAAAAGCGGCCGTCCACCACCACGGCGGTGTTGGCAATACCCGACGCGACCGCCACGGGAGGCGGCACGACGGGCGGAACCGTGGATTTTTCGGTTGTCACGGGTTGTTA
>CAZAAF010000033.1:0-16002 GCA_964482575.1 uncultured Verrucomicrobiota bacterium
CAGCGGTGGCGCGCGCAACGTGATCGTGGGCAACAGCAACCTGGTGAACACCGTCGTGGCGTTGCTGGGCACCAACACCTACTCCGGCGTCACGGTCGTTGGCGGCGGTGTGTTGCGCGCCGACGATGGCTGGGGCCTGGGCAGCGGCAATCTGTTCCTCAGCAATGGTGTCCTGGAAATCAGCACCAACTTCTATCGCGCGTTCGGTACGGGCAACAACCAGGTCCAGATTGCCAACGGCGCTGGATTCAGCGCGTATGGCGGGACAGGGGCGGTCATCAACATCGGTGGCAGCGGCGCGCCGGTGACGTGGGGCACGGCCGGTTTCACCCCGACCAACTTCGTGTTGAACGCCGCCACGGCGAATACCAATCTCACGTTCGTCAATGGCATTGATTTTGGCGGCCAGAACCGCACGGTGAGTGTGTACTCGCTCACGGCGCCGGCGACGATCAGTGGCAACCTGACCAACGGCATGTTGACCAAGAGCGGCTCAGGCACCTTGGTGCTGTCGGGTAACAACGGAAACGCGGCCACGTACATTGCCGGTGGCACGCTCCAGATCGGGGCCAACAACACGCTGTTGACCAACAGCCTGGTCAGCTTCGGCGATCTCACGAACAGTCCGAACAGCGGTGGCACGCTGGACCTGAGCCTCTTCAGCCAGACCATTGGCACGTTGAGTGTCCAGACCACGAACAGATTCGTGACCAATAATCTCATCATCGGCGGCGGCCAGCAGCTTACGGTTTTGGGCAACGTGCTTATTGGTGCAGACGCCCAGGCGGGGCCGCAAACCAACGGCTTTGGGATGGCCAATCTGGTCGTTAGTGGTGCGGGAAGTTTGGTGGTCACTGGCATATACTTCCATGTGGACGCAGCCAATAGCATCACCAGCGGCATGCAGGCCTATATGGATATGTCCGGTCTGGCATCGGCCCGCATTGATCTGGGCACCACGGGTGCGCTGCAGGTGGGCCAGACGGCAAACGTGCCTGGCGGGGCGGGCAACGATGCGTCCGTTCTGAATCTGGCTGGCAGCAATTACATCCGGGCCAGTGCGGTGGAAGTCGGTCCCGGTAACGTGAACGCGGTGAGCGTGCTGAGGCTGGGGAGCGTCACGAACACGATCTTCGCCAATACCATCAACGTGGGCTCGCCGACCAATGGCAGTGCGCGCGATGGCGGTACCTTGATGTTCAATGCTTCCACGGGCAGCTTGCAGGTGCGGGCCGCCGATGGCGTTAGCCGGGCGGTGTTCAACCTGGGCGGCGGCGGTGCGGTGGTGACCACCGGCGGCAGCGAGACGAACACGGTGGACTTTGACGGTCACAATGTGGATCTGTACCTGAGTGTGCTGACCATTGGTGAACAAAGCCGTGCCGGTTTTGTCACCAACATCTTCTCCTTCGACACGGGTGTCCTGAATGCCCAGGTCTTGCGGATCGGCAACCGTACCGTCAACACGGCGGAGGGTCAGAATAACTTCGCCTCGATCGTCAACATCGGCGGCGGCACGGTGGCCATTATTTCCAATGTGGTGATGGGCACCAGCATGGCGAGTACGAACAAAGCCGGTTCGAATATCGCCGTGTGGAACATTACGGGCGGTTCGGTTTCTGTCGGCAGCAACATCGTCATGCTGACCCAGAGCAGCACGGGCACGCCCGTCTATAGCACCATCAATCTGAGCGGCGGCAGCCTGACGGTCTCCAACAACATTATCACCGGAACCAGTGTCGCCAGTGCGACTACGCACGTTGCTACCATCAACCTCAACGGTGGCCTGCTGGACATGTCCGGGTATTCCATTGGTACGAACAACGCCTTGATTGATGTGGTCAACCTCCAGAGCGGCACGCTCCAGAATGTGGCGCAAATCAACAATGGCACGACCGGCATTCTGAAGACCAATGCAGGCGTCCTGACGCTCGCCGGCAGCAATGCGTTCACGGGCTCGACGATGGTCTATACCGGCACGGTGGCGCTCACTGGATACTCCACCGGCTTTGGCTCGTTGGGCGTGAGCGCGGCGGCCATGAATGTGAGCGGCACGGGTTGCTATAACAATGTCATCCTGTCCGGTGGCGCGACGCTGAACCTCCAGAGCGGCGGTTCGTTGCTCTTCAGCAACCTGTTCCAGAATAACTCGGGCGTGACGGTGGCGCTCAGCGGCGGCGGGTTGACCAATGTGGGCGGCGGCGGTGTTATGACCAACTTCAGGGCGGCGGTATCCTCAATGCCACGAACGGCACGCTGGAGTTGACGACCGGGTTTGTGAACGCCGTCAATTATGGATTGCTCGAGGCGCTGGGCCCTGGGGCGATCCTGAAGATCGACCAGGCGTTCACCAATTATGGCTCGATCTTCACCACCAACGGTGGCGTGTTGCAGATTGCCGGCCTGGCCAACACGACCAACCTGGTCATCAACAACAGCACCGGCATCTTCGGCAACATTCAGAACAGCGGCAGCATTCTCGTGACCAACGGCACGCTGAATGTGACCGGCACGTTGAGCAACTCCGGAGGCGGCTCGCTGGTGGTCATGAACGGCACCCTCAATGCCGGCAACGTCTTCGGTGGCTTCCTCCTCGACCCGTCCACCGGCCACATCGCCAACCTGACGCTCACGCCGGGCGCTTCGTTCTCCCTCATTGTCACGCCGGGTTCGACGCTCTATGTGGGCGGCACCTTTGACAATCAATTGACCAACCGTGTGACGGAAGGGTCGGACACCAACGTGGCGCAGGAGTATAGCTTCCAAGGTGGGTTTATCTTCACCAACGCGGTGCCGGCGGCGGCCGTGGCGACCCAGAACGTGGAAATCGCCAGCGTGCGCACGGATGACGCGCACATGTTCACCACGAACTTTGCCTTCGGCACCTTCCAGGTGGGCGACCCAACGACGGGCAACAATGCCTACGTCCGGCTGGTGAACAACCGCACCAACGCCCCGGCCGATGCGCCCTTGTCCGCGAATGAAATGTTCGTGGCGAGCAACCTGATCGTGGCCCTCGCCGGTTCGATTCTGGACTGGAACAACCAAAGCGGGTACGTGGCCAATCTGAGTAATAGCGGCACCATGGTGTGGACCAATGCCGGCAATCCGGCGGGCGTGGTCCTGCGCCTGGACGTGGTCAACACCTTCACCAACCAGGGTGGTATGACGGTCGGCAATGGCACGGTCCTGCAACTTTCCAACGACTTCATCAATGCGTCGTCGGGTGTCCTCCACCTGTTCAACGGAGGCGTCCTGACCAACTTCGTCGTGGGCACGGTCCTGACCAACGCCGGCACCATCGATGGCGACGGCCTCGTAGTCCCGAAGATCGCCAACAATGCAGGCGGCGTGGTTGCGGCCAACACTGGCACCCTGGTGGTCGGTGGTGGCATTGCCAACAATATCAACTACGGCACCTTGGGCACGACCAATGCCGGCACGCTCGCCATCAATAACGCGACGCTGACCAACGCGGCGGGCGCCACCATCGGTTTGCAGGGCGGCACGTTCCGGATGACCGGCAGCGGCAGCAATGTGGTCAATCAGGGCACGATCATGGGCTACGGCACCGCGGCCGGCGTCATCGATAATCAGGTCGGAGCGACCATCCTGGCCACCGGGGGAGTGCTCAACCTGACGGCGGGCATCACCAACAGCGTGGGCGCGGCGGTGAACGCCGGCCTGTTGGAGGCGATGGGTGCGTCCGCCGTGTTGAATGTCGGACAGTCGTTCACCAACGCCGGCACCATCGCCCTCGGCGGTGGCATGATGACAGCGCCGAGCGTGAGCAACGCCGGCGGCATCCGGGGTTACGGCACGTTGAACGCCGCCTTGTCCAACCTGGGCACGGTCACGAATAACACCGGCGGCCAGACGCTGACGTTTGCGCAGCCGGTCAACAACGCGGCGGCGGGCATGATTGCGGCGCTGAACGGCAGCAGTCTGACGTTCAGCAACGCGGTGCTCAACAGCGGCACCCTCACCGTGCAGGACCAGAGCACGGCGACCTTTGTGGGCTCGGTGACGAACTCGGGGACGATGACGGTGCAAAACCAGAGCCTGTTCCGGTTCAACGCCGGCCTGACCAATAACGGCACCCTGGCGTTCGGTTCGGCGGTGAATCCCTCGACGACGATCATCAGCGGAAGTCTGACCCTGGGCGCGGGCGGCATCATCGCGATGGGCAGCCTGACCAACAATCAGTTGGTCGTGCAGGGCAATTTCGTCAACGGCAGCACGAACAACAACAGTTACGATACCGCCAAGGGCATCACGGTGTTTGGCGCGGCGGGCGGACTGGCGACAAACACGTTCGAGGTGGCGGGCCTGAACAAGGGGACGAATTACATCGGGTTCATGAGCAACTTCGCCGTCGGCACGCTGAACATCACGAACGGCATCCGCTTTGTGGATTACATCAACAACGGCGGCGGCGGCAACTCCAACGAGGTGTTGTATGTGGACGTGCTGCACCTGTTCAACGGCGCGACGATGAAACTGAGCGCGCTCACGATCTACGTCGGCTTGGAATTCATCTATGAGGATGGAAGCGGCACGAAGACTTTCAATAACGTCATCATCAACCAGGTCAACTCGGCGACCCTCGGCCTGGTGAATGTCTCCATCGACAACGGCGGCCAGATCGTGTTCGTCCCCGAGCCTTCCACGTATGCGCTGATGGGCCTGGGCCTGGCGGCCCTCGCCGGCTGGCGGCGGTGGCGGAAGCCGGGCCGGCGGTCCTAGTGTCCTGCCGGTGGATCGGACGCCGGCGGCTCAGGGGAGCTTGACCGTGGGGGCAAAGAGCTGCTGAATCACCGGGTTGCCGGGAATGAAAAAGCCCGACTGCATGGACATCCGGTAATCCCTCGGCGAATATCCATACACTTTCCGGAATTTGTTGGAAAAGTGATAGGGCGAGACAAAGCCCGAGGTGTCCGCCACTTCCCGGATCGGCAGATTGGTCCGCACCAGCAACGACGCCGCCCGCTCCAACCGGGCCAGCCCCGCGCATTCCAACGGTCCCATGCCCAGATGACGGCGGAACAGGCGGCATAGATGTTCCGGCGTGACATGCGCGGTGCGGGCCAGATGCCCCAGGCTCAGGGGGGCGGGGGGCTCTTTCGCCAGCGCCTGCCGCTGTATCGCGCGGCGAAAGATGAGGGACATTGCAGCCGGTATGAGGGACTTTAGGCAGACGGCCAGCCTTGGCCGGTAGCCCTGTGAGGGTGTTTGCAGCCCCATTTTGGCAGGTTTTCAACGTATTTGCAGAGGGTTAGAATGGCTTTTGCGGCAGAATCCACCCCACAGCCGCATATTCCACACCATCGAACACCGCTGGTAGATAGCCGACTGAAGCCGCAGGCGGCACAAATTGCCTGCCGGGACAAAGCAACTTCGTCGGATACCTTCTCTGCCGACAAGATGGCTTGGAGAGCCGAAGCTGCCATGGATGGCATTGGGATCGGGCGACGGGCAATCGGCGTCGTGTCCCTGGAGCCCCATGGCTTGCCAAACGGGCACTCAAAGAAAGTAGTACCTCCCGGCAGTTCAAATCGGCCAAGTTGGGTGACCCGCCATTGCGATCCTTCCGATCTGGACAGTTCGCATACGCGTCCATCCCGGCAGAGGTCTGTGTCGGTCCATTTCATGCTCGTCACCCCACCATATATTTTGATGCGTCTGTGCACGGCCACCCGCACGTGATCTGGAGGAACAACTCTTCGGGGCATGGCCAATAGGTGCCGGAATAGCCAACAGGCACCACGCTGCCGACCGTCTTGATCGTGGACAGTAGGAGCGTCGCGTCCATATAGATATCGCACTGCACATCCTTCGTTCCCGGTGTCAGACCGGACCCGCTCGGGGGCGTGGTTGGGTCCTTGGTCCACTGGCCATAGGCGTTGAAAATCTGACTCGAGGTCTCCGATATCAGCCCGTCCATGCAGGCGGCGGCAATGTCCAACGAGATATAGGTTCCACCTCCATAGTTGCCCAAATACTTGAAGACGCTGGAGTCGCTGCAGGTCGGCAATCCGCCAGAGGAACTCTCCCCACAAAACTCAAAGCGCCGATTCAGGCCACACCAGCTCGCGGAATCGCCCATGTCTGGAAGGGAAAGCACAATGACGATTGATGGACACTGGTTGCAATGGACCACCTTTTTGCAACAGCAGGATTTGCCTCTGTAGGTTGGCATCAGTCGTCCTTTTCGCAAAGGTAGCACTTTTCACCAGCGCTCTCGCCCGTCACTGCGTCGCACTCAGGCTTGCTGACGAATTTGGCATCTTTCGTTAGGTCGGCAGGATTGAGGTCGATCTTGCGCGTGTCATTGTCGATCACCAGCCGCTTCATCTTGACGATCGCGGAACCACCGCGATTGTTGACCGGGTTTCCTCCCGTCGTCAGTGCGCCTCCAGTCTTCTTTCCTGTGACGCGCTCGGCAGCGTAATAGAGGTTTTCAATCCGGTGCCTAGCCTTTCGCTGATGCTCCATCAGCATATCGATCGACAAGTGTGCTGGGAACCCGAGCGCAATTCTAGTTTCGCCCGAGTCAACATCCTGAGAGATGCCCACGGGCACTGCGTTCATGCTTGTCCATTCTGAACGACCGCCAGCCAGATTGATGAGAGTGCCTTCGTAGGCGACAAATCCTTTGCCCATCAAAGAGCCGGGTGGTGGAGTGGACACCTCCCGTTCACGGATGACCACCTCACCTTCCCATCCTACAGGATTTATGGCGTTGAAATAGGTCTTGGCCAGATCAATGGGCTTTGGCTCCGCGGGATCGAAGTCAGCTAGCTCCGAGTATGTTTCGTCCTGAGAAGATGCACCGGCATTGGTGAGAGTAATTGGGCCTACAGTGAGTTCGACTTCTATCGGAATTAGCAACTGCGTCTGCGCATCATCAGCATACGTATTGACCGTGGCCTTGCACCGGAAGGTTTGCTGTCCCGTTGTGAAGCCAGTCCATTCTGGAACTTCATCACATGTTTCCCGCTTGAGCGTCTCGGGATCGACGCTTGGATCATCGGCGGTGACATTCGTAATGCTAGCGATTTTGACGCGTGGGTTCTTCGCTGAATTGTATTCAGGAAGATGGCCTTCCCACCAACCAACTGTCCCGATGTTCAAAGGCACGGTGCGCACCCGTGCTTGTCGGTATGTTGCACTCCCCGCAGCCAAGTCGATCGTGTGAAATAAACGCCGGGTTCCGTATAGGCCGGCGTTGGTGGGATATTGCTCGGTTTGATAGACTGCCTTCTGTCCGCCTCCGGAAGACTGCACCGTCTTATAGCGCACCACCACCCCTTCGCATGCAAGGTCCACGCGTTGCTTCAGCTTGACCTCGTGGCGCTGATAATTCGACGGCACAATGATTGTCGTGGACGTCATGGATGACAGCAGCCGGTAATGGAACCGAGGCAGGCCGCTGCTATAGGCAAACCACGCATGAGCATTTGACGTGTGCGATGCCATCTCGCGAATCACCTCAGCACACTTGCGGTCCTGCTCGTAACGCCATGGGACGTCGGCGGTCGGCTCGATGGTTCCGATTTGGAATGGCGCACGCAAATGCGCGCGCGAGCGGTCAGTCAGGACCCAATTCAACGCCTCGGTGATCATCTGTCCCGTGTGGAGTTTGTTGCCGTAAGGGTCTTGGTTGTAAATATACTCCGTGACGTCTTCGTATACGGGAAGACCATATTGATCCCACGTCAGCTTGGGCTGATGGAACGTAACATCCTCGATGTCCCACCACGGGTCCACCAACTCATAATCTAGACCCTCCCGCACTGCAGTGCCTGTGTGCTGCACGAGCATCCTGCGTCCGACAAACCAAGGAATGCCATCCTTGCAGATCGTCAACCAGGTTAACGCCGGCCATGCGGGATCGCTGTCCCATTTCACACGCTCGGCGCTGAACATTACTCGCCCTGTAGCAAGAGTAGCCCATTCGCGGTGCAATGACGTCAAGTTCTGGTCTTTGAACTCAAAGCTTTGCGCACCGTCCGATATGGTCCATTTGACACGCATGGAAAAATCACCTGCGGGGATCGGTTGTGAATTGGCTGCGGAGCGTCTTTAGTTCCTTCGCCAGTCGCTGCAGTTCGGCCACGAGCGGAGCAAGCTGCGCGGCATCCCTTGCTTCAATCGCCTGATGGTATTTGCGCAGCGCATCGATCATCTGCTGATTGCCGTTACTGACACCTGTACGGAGGGTCTTGACGAACGCTTCCATTCCTTGATGCACCTCCGGTGGCAAGCCCTGTGTCACGGGAGTTGCATCCTGTTCTTGTTCGCCGTGCCGACCAAATCGCCGCTTCGATTGCTGGCCATGGCCACCTCGAGGTGCATGCGCGGTGGGCTGCATGATGGTCACTTCCAGATCGCGCATCCCTTCGTTGGCTTCCTTCTTATCCGCAGCTTCCCGTTCCTTGCGGTGTTTCTCACGTTCCTTGGCGATTTGTGACTCAGCATCGGTCATCAGTGCTGCCTGATGGGCAATAATTTTCTTTTTGCCATCCGCATCAGCCTCGGGCAAATCCAAACCCGCAATATATGACTTCGCCTTGGCGATGTTCCGCATCGCCTGTTCACGCTGCGCGTCATGTTCCTGGTCTTGATGCTCTTTAATGTACTTGTGATTTTCCTCGATAGTGGCTTCGAGGCGTTCCTTGTTCTCCCGCTTCCATCGTTCATGGGCCTGCTCGGCCATTTTGTTCTGCAATTCCTGACCCTTGGCCTGCCCTTGGACGGACGCCTGCTCGATTTTGGTTTGCTGCTGACGGATTTCTACGCTGAGCGTTTGGCGCGCGATCTTGTTTTCGGACTGCTCCTTTTCGAACTTCTCGTAATCCTGGCGCGCGGTTGCATCGGCTTTGTCGGCGTTCGACTTGGCCTCATCCCAACCCATCATGGCTTCAAAGAGTTTTTTCTTTTGCGCCAGTTCGGCATCGGCTTTGGCTTGCCGCTTCTCGAAGTCTGCGTCGGACTCGACGTAACTAGCGGACAGACCCTCTGTCTCTGCGGCATATGATTCTCTTGCAAGCGGCTTCTCGCCTTCGGTGATTTCCTTTGCGAGTTGTTTCTTCTGTGTGTCCGTGGCAGTGGAACCCGCGGCGTTCATCATGCCGGCTTGGCTCAGAATCTTGGTGTACTCGTCGCGCTTCTGGCGCGCAGCGGTCACACCCTCCGAAACGATGGAATGAGCGCGGGCTTGCAGCCGTTCGATTGAATCGCGCCCGACCAAATCCAGTTCCGCCTCATACTTTTTATTACTGGCCTGGTCCTTCTCATGTTCCATCCGCGTCGTTATCCGCCGTTGCTCAAATTTATTGTGGATCTGCTCGCACTGGTCCTTGTTGATGACACCTTTGAGCGCAGTCTGTTCTTCGGCATCCAGCTTGGCCGTTTTCAAGGCCAACGCAGAACTTTCGAGTTCATCCTGCAGGCGGCGAAGTTCTTTGGCTTCCTGCCCGGCGCGTGCGAGTTGATCGGTCAGCGCCTTCGCTTGTGCGGTGGCCTGTTCAAGGGATACCGAATCGACTTTTCCGACTTCTGCCGCTGTGGTTTTGGCTGCCTCCTCTGTCTTTTTTAGTTCATCCTCGAAAGATTTTGCCGCTTCCTTGGCCTCTCCCCACTTGCTCTTCATTGTCACCAACGCACCCGCCAATAGACCTAGGGCTGCCAGGACCACGCCAATCGGGTTGGCAGTCATCGTGGTCCACAACATGCGAAGGCCTCGAGTGACCAAATGAATACCGTGCGAGACTTCGCCTGCGAGAATATCGCCAAGCCCCTTCCATACCATCGTGCCGCCGCGCGCGGCGTGACCTACTTCCGTCAGGGTGCCTTTGACGCGATCGTGCTGTTTCGCATTCTCTTTGCTGGCCTCAGATGCCTGATCCGTGGCGGCCTTCAGCTCGTGAATGTCTTCCGTGGTGGCGGGTATCTTGCTGACGTCGCCTTCAGCATTCAGCTCGATGTCGATTTGGGTGTGGGCTCCCATGGTCAACGAGTCACCTGTTGAGCTGCAAGTTCGAGCGCCGCTTTGTCGGCAAGAATCTGGAAAGCGAACCATCTCCAGCGTTCAATGGAAGCAGCATCGACCAATGGAGTCACGATTCGTTGCAGCGATGTCTGAATGTTGGTCACCAGATCGGGCGTCAGTTGAGTCATGCCGCCGATGGCCGGAAGCGCGATGGCGTCAAGGTCATCATTGAACTGAGCCAGCGCATTCGAATAGGTCACGTTGGCCGTGGATTTGTCTGCCGCTGTGATGGACGTCTGAATAGCAACCAGATCGGCCTGCATCTTCGCAATCTCCGCATCTGTCATGGGGCGAAGCCACATGCCGCCCGGCGATATGCCGCCCACCGTCTGTCCAAAACAAGATGCCGCACACAACGCAAGACTCAGTCCTAGTGTTTTCATGATTACCTCGCGGGGATGATGTACACCTGATACCAGGTGCCAGTGCCGGTGGCGTAATTGAGGACGATGTTGGTTCCGACAGCAGCGATATTGGTGTACACCCCCGTGATGTATGTCTCCTCATGCGCTGGAACATCGGCACCGGCACCACGGTGGAACTGGATGAAGTACTTTGGCAAGTTCGTCCTCGTCAGGTTGAAAATACTCAGGTCCAACATCACGGGCGACATGATGCGCGCGGCCAACGTGGCATAGGTCGCAAAGTTTGTGCCGTAAGCGTGTCGCGTGGCACTGTAGAACGTCTCCTGCTGCGAGTAGTAGCTCTTGCCGCCATCGCCGTTCAAGGTCCAGTTGTTCCAGTCGGTATGGGCGGTCCAATACGTGCCAACAATCCTGACCGCATCGGTGTTGGTTGGCCACGTGATCGTGAACTGATCTGCAGCCGAGTTCGCGATGTTGATGTTGGTCCACAATGTCCATCCGGGCAACACCTGCCACGGCACAAGACCCGAGGCGAACAATGTCGAGGCATTGGCATTGGTTGCTCCTGACGCATTGAAAGGCGCGCCGTTTGTGACAGATGGCGTCAGGGTCACGACACCGCCGTTCGTGGCAGTGGAGCCACCTCCCGCAGCGTAGGCAACACCCTGGACGATAAGATTGCTCGCAGCGGGCGCGAAGATGGACAGACCGGCATTTGTTATCGTCTGCACCGCGACGCCATTGGTGATCGTCCACGAAGCAACGCCACCAGCCGTGACGATGTTGGTCACAGAGTTAGTGACGCGGACGTGGTACGCGTTGCTCCAGCCATTGAACGCGGCCTCGGAGGTCAGCCAAGGGGGACTGACGATGGACGTGGCTGGCACGTTGAGAATGTTCGCGCCGTTGGTGATCGGCGAGGCCATGGTAAACGCGACCGTCTGCGTCGCGCCACCGATGACGATGGCCGCAGTCTGGACCACCGCGGATGTGATGGAGCCAGAGACGTACAGGTTTCCTCCAATTCGCGTGTCCGCGGGCGTAACAACGCAATGATGTTCCCACGAAAACAGGTTGCGCCTCAGGTTTGGACTGACGTAGAGACGGACATGCGGAGCCATTTCAACGCTCGTAACTGTGTAGCGGTCGGTTGGGTCCGCCGTGAAGTAAATGGTCGCGCCAATGTCTGGAGCTGGAGAGTACACGCCAGCAGCGTTGGCATAGCTGTCACCTGTCGATCCAGTCCAATATACGGTACTCGTGGCGCAGTTCTCCTGAACAAGGAACGCGCCGAAGGCGGTCGTTCCGTTGCTCCCGTTCCAGAACACCGGCGGGGCGTTGGTGAGGTCGAGGAAGCTGCGAAGGTAGGCGTGTGTCTGAGTCCCGTTGGGCATGGCGATCGCGGGGATTGTCTGCGTAGCCGTGAAGACGTTCTCGTTTGTGAGCACCGCCAGCGGTGGAGGGTTGGTGAGCTGATCCCAGCTACCGAGAAACGCGAAGGTCTGTGTGCCATTCCAAAACGAGAGGTTCGTAACGCTCAGAAACGGAACGGTCATGGCGAAGCCGTCCGGGACGGCGATGGTTGGAGCGTTCGTGACCGTGGTAACAGTCATGCGGCTTACCCACTGTCCATAGAAGTCGATAGTCCACGGGTCGGTGACAGTCAGGTGAGTCGAGTCCGTTACGACGTCGACGTTATTGCTCTGCCCGTTGACCGTGATGGCGTTGCCGGACGTGAACGAGAATGGGATAAGTAGCGTCAGGTCGTACTGCCCCGCCGTGCCAGAGCCCGTCACGGCGTCCCCGCCGTTCCACAGCGAAACCCACTGGTATGTCGTCGCATAGGTGTTGGTGAGTACGAGCGAGTTCATGCTCTGCGGTGCGTTCCATCGATTCGTACCGGCCAGCTGTCCAAAAAGGTTCGTCACCTGCTGGAAGGATGCGCTGATGTCGTTGGTCGTCTGCTGAAAGCTTCCGGTTGTGAAGCCAATGGTCGCATAGCTGTTTGTATCGAGCCAGCTCTGCCAGTCACCCTGCAGCAGGTAGCGCCCGTCAAAAGCATTCGTTGAAAGCCACGCGCCGAAGTTGGTCAAATTCTCGATCGTGATCGACACGATGGCGTTGCTCCCACCGTTGAAGTTGCTCAGCGACAAATAGCCTGGCGTCGCGTTACTGAGACCGGCAAGACTGCTGAAGCTCGCGCCGATCGCGGTGAGCGCAGCGAAGATA
Organism: uncultured Verrucomicrobiota bacterium; assembly: GCA_964482575.1. Taxonomy (GTDB): domain Bacteria; phylum Verrucomicrobiota; class Verrucomicrobiia; order CAIQCK01; family CAIQCK01; genus CAIQCK01. The sequence continues at coordinate 12,649 of CAZAAF010000033.1, forward strand.
TTGGATGCGCCACTCGGGGTTACAACCGTGTTGCTCCCTAAGCGTAATGTCGTGGGCGTGCTGTAAACAGGGTTTGTTCCGATGGCCGGGAAGTTGGTGGTCGTCGCGGCGGCGGCAGATGCAAGATGGCCGATGATAAGGAGCAAAACCAACGCCACGGATGAACGCCCGCGAGCGCGGCGACGTTTGAGTTCGTCCTGCACAAGTGCGAGTTGAACTTTCGTGGCGACGATGCACAGATTGATCATGGATCTGGTTGGAAGGTCGGCAAAGCTGCTGATCGCCGACCGCTTGCCGCTGGTAACTGTTTTCATGTCATTGTCTCGCGGTGAATTGGATGAGGAGGTTTTCGCCGGAAGCGTCCGCGCTGCCGACCGATGAAAGCACTGGCACGACGGAGGTCCCCGCAGAAATGACCACCTCAGGATCAAGCGCCACGTGCGCCATCTTTTTACCGGCAGGCAACACAAATGGGATGCCAAGGTCTGCACCATCGCCATCGAGGAAGCTGCCTGCGATATCGGCATCCGCGGGTGCACCGACACAAAGGTCGAACCCAATCACCGATGAATCCTGATCCGGCGTCCACAACCCGCCGATCTGTCCAACCTTGAGCGCGCCTGCAAAATTAAAAGTCATCGTAGTCCTTCCCTGTCCAATCAACACGACCGGTCCATCCGGGTCATAAATCCGCCCGCCCACCAGCGTGTAACCGAACACCACGGCCTTGCCGTTCAGTTCGCGAGTGCAGTTTTTAATCGCCACCTGGTCGAACACGGTCGTTTGCGGAGCGCCACCCGGCACACCCCATATCAGCACGGCGATCCCCTCGATGGGCATGGATTCTGTCCATCGCTTGGATGCCTCGTATCCCGCCGCGGCAGCAGACGAAAACTGCTCGCGAACGTGGAACGACAGTGAATTGCTGAGGTTGCGGCGGGCGATCGTCAGGAGCGTGTCTGCCCGAAGCCCAGCCTTCTGATCCGCAATGGCATCGCCGTTCAGCACCGGCTTCGGTTCGGACAACGCCGATGACTTCGGCGAGGGCGATGTCCAGTCAGGTCGGGTCAGCCAGTAGGTGACTGGCGGATCGTCATAGCTGAGTATTTTGACGAGGAACATGATGCCGGTTGTTTGAAGTTAGGAGACAGGTATTGGGCGGTGGGAGATGGCTTAGCCTGCAAACAAATCCCCCCTGCCCGACCATAACCCCCGTGCGTCCGTTCAGAGCAACGCAAACGGCTGCAGGAGCCCGTTGGAATCCACGCCGCGCACGGCATCAAACGTCAGATTCTCAACGTGCTCTTTGTCAGCACCCCACTGAGTCTGCAGCTCGCGACTGAAACAGGTTTTCGGCAGACCGATATAAATGCCGCGCCCGATGATATCGAGGCGTTGGGCGAGTTCCGTCAGATCGCTTCCAAGCTCTGCCGTATCGTCCGCCTGCAGCGCTGATCCGGAAATGGCATCCTCGAGCAGCAGCGAATCGGGAGGGACTTTGAACTGCGGCTTCAGCGTGACAAACTCCCAGTTGCGCGTACCCTGACCGAGCGGGGCGATGGGTTTCACCTCTTCCTTCCAATCGAGAGCCCACTCTTTGTATTGGCCGAAACTCGCCCAGGGCGAGAGCTTGACCAGCTCGACCTGCGAGACGTTGGCCGCGCCCGCGGTGAGAATGCGCACTTTCAAGTACGTGCCCGGAGGCGCGCCGGCAATGGTCGCTCCCAAGGTGTTTGCGACCACACCGGCCGTCCGCGTGATGGTCCAACCATCGCGCATCGATCCGGCGACCGAAAGGTTCGCATCGGCACACACCGTGCGCAAGGCCGTCTGCAGATCGGCTGCGGAGATGTTGCAGGCGAGCGCAGCACCCGTGGTTGCACCCCATGTGGGACGCCATGTGGCGGCGCTCAGGTACGAGAGCAGGTACGTCCGCTTGGGCGTGGATGCGAGCGCTGCCGTGAACGCGGCCATGTAGGGATTAATCCTGAAGAGACGCACCTCGCGCACCGTGCTCGTGCCCGTGGTGAGAACCGTTTGCACAAAGACAGCGTTGGAAGGTAGCCCGACCAGCGCACCCGTAAACGCCGTGGCACGCGCGCCGGGCAGATTCCACGTCACCACCAAACCGCCATCGCGGTGTGAGCCGGTCACGGTTACGCCATAGTTCTTTGGAGTGATCATCTGCGTGGTCTTGACCTCGCCGACTTCGGCGACGGTGACGTTTGCAGCACTGCCTGCGACCGTGGCGGTAAAATCGGCCAACGCTTCGCCTGCGATGTCGGCGATCGTGAACCCTGCCGAATAGGAACCCGTGACCGTGGCGGCTGCCAAGTCGGCATGGAGTGCGCGGACGGCCGTTTGGATGTCTGCCGTCGTCGAGAGCGTGGTGAGACCAACGGTCGATGCCGTCTTGTAGGTGACAACCATCGGCTCACCATTGACAGCGGCTACCGCATTCAGAGCGGCCTGCCATTGGGCGGCCGTGCCGTTGAATGGGATCGTGGCGGTCGTCTGGCCATTCCCATAACTGACGGCGACGGTGGCCTTGGTGAGATCGTAAACCTTCATGAGCGATTCGGCGTCTGCGAAGCCGACGCCATCCTTGCGCCCGATGCCAAGCGTCATCTCCTCCATCAGCTCCACGCCCGGCCCGCCTTTGAGGCCAGACATTTTGATGACACCCGCGCGCCAGAACCGATAGACCTTCAGGTTCGTCAGGCACAGCACATCGAGCGGATCGGTATTGTCCTCAGGAAGCAACCGGTCACCACCCTGCATGGCGAGCATGGGATACCACACATCGAGATTTCCCCAATAGCCGACAGGCTTCACTTTCAGTTCGAGGCGTTCGCCCCTGCTCTGTCTCGCGACGATGCCGATAGCACCGCTGACGGTCTCCGACGAGTCGGCATTGGTGTTGAGACTGATTGCGTCCGAGCGGTGCAACACGCTCGGGGCATTGGGTGTGCCCACGCCTTTGGCGATGAGGAGTGCCGGGCCGCGCGTGATCTTCACGGTGCTGTCGGCGTTCCTCCTGTCCTGATCTACGTTCGATTTGATGCTCATGATGTTCTCCAGTTATCAGCCGTCAGTGGTCAGTGGTCAGTTGTTTGGGTCGTCGCCTCCGATTGCTCGCTGGCCACTGACGGCTGAGGACTGGCAACAGGAACAATCGCGGCGGAAACTCTCATCTCGAGCAGACGTTGCACGTGGGCGAGCGCCGTATTGAGGACGATGGGTTGCGCGTCTTTGGCTTCCACTACAAATATCGGACGCCCTTCCTTGGTCCAATCGGCAAGGTAGCGATCCACGCCGGCGCGCAGACGATCGACCACGTGGAACTCGGTGATT
>CAZAAF010000034.1:0-2088 GCA_964482575.1 uncultured Verrucomicrobiota bacterium
CAACGTTGGTGGCCAGCACCGCGCCGCTGTCGGCAATCGTCAGCGTGTTGCTGGAACTGTTGCCGCCGATGAAGAGAGAGATGTTGATGTTCCAGATCGATCCGAGGCCGGTCACGGTCACGGTGTTGTCGCTGGTGCTTCCGGTGACGCCGATGCAACTGTCGTCGTCGTTGATTACCCGGGCTCCGTTCGCAATGGTGAGGTTGTTGCCGGTCCCGTAGAAACCGACATACAAAACGCCGCTGTTGTTCCAGATGGATCCGGAACCCGTGACGGTGATGCGGTTGCTGTTGGCACCAGGATTGGCCCCGATGTAGCCACCGCTGCTGAAGACTTGGCCGCCGTTTGTAACCGTCAGGTTGTTGCTGGTGCCACTGACGCCGGCATACACGATGCCACCGTTGCTCCAAACCGACCCGGGTCCTGTGACGATGACGGCGTTGTTACTGGCACTGCCGGCGACTCCGATGCAGGCGTCGCGATTGAAAACCTGGCCGGCATTGGCGATCGTCAGGCTGTTGCTCGAACCCCCGTAGCCAACATACAAGAGACTGGTGTTGCTCCAGAGCGAGCCGGCACCGGTGACTGTTACGGTGTTGTTGAGAGAGTCGCTGTCATTGCCGATATAGGCCGTGATGCTGACAACCTGGCCGCCGCTGTTGATGATCAACTGGTTGAGGGATCCGGTGCCGCTGCCTACGTAGAGGCTGCCACTGTTATTCCAAAGCGAGCGGGTGCCACTGACCAGCACCGTATTGTTGTTGGCGATATAGTTCGATCCACTCCCGATGGATCCACCGGCGCTCACCACCACGCTGTCATTCGTGATGGTCAGGCTGTTGCCGGACCCGTTGACGCCGACAAGCAACTGGCGGCTGTTGTTCCAAAGAGAACCCGAACCGGCGACCATGACCGAGTTGCTGTTGCCCATGGTGTTTTCGTGACCGCCGATATAGGCCACGGTGTCGAAGACCTGGCCGCTGCTGGCAATGGTCAGAGTGTTCCAGGGGCCGGCGTATCCGAGGTAGAGCCCGCCGTTGTTGCTCCAAACCGATCCAGGGCCGGTTACGGTAATCGTGTTGCCATTGGCTCGGTCGCCCAGACCGATGTACGCGTTGCTGTTGACGATCTGGCCACCGTTGGCGATGGTCAGGCTGTTGCTGGCACTGCCAACCAGGCCCACCTGCAGGTCGCCACTGTTGCTCCAAACCGAGCCGGCTCCGGTGACCGACACCAAGTTGCTCACGCCGACATCATATCCGATGGCGCCGAAACCACTGTACACCCGGCCCCCGTTGGTAATGAGGAGACTTCCGCTGGAACCGAAGTAACCGACGAAGAGGCTGCCGCTGTTGTTCCAGACCGAACCGGTGCCGGTGACCAGCACCGTGTTGTTGCTGGAGGGGTGGGCACCGAGATAGCCGCTGCCGCTGAAGACCGTGCCGCCGTTGGCGATGATCAGGTTGTTGGAGCCGCCGCTGTAACCGATAGCCAGCTTATCGATGTTGCTCCAGACGGAACCGGCGCCGGTGACCAAGACCGTGTTGTTGCTGGACGAGGTGAGATAACCGAGGCTGCCGTCGTAGCTGAGAACCGTGCCGCCGCTGGCGATGGTCAGGCTGTTGTTGGAGCCGGCATACCCGACCACCACGGTGGCACCGTTGCTCCAGAGCGAGCCGGCGCCAGCCACCGTCACGGTGTTGTTGGCACCCCCGATGGAGCCCATTCCGCTCTCCAGAACCTGACCGCCATTGGTAATCGTCAGGCTGTTGCCGGAGCCTCGGTAGCCGACATACAAGCCGCTCGTGTTGTTCCAGACCGATCCGGTGCCCGTCACCAGCACGCTGTTGTTCATCGCGTTGCTGTCGTAACCGATACAGCCGTTGCCGTTGAGGACCTGGCCGCCATTCCCCACCGTCAGTTGGTTGAATGAACCCGTGGCGCCCACGTAAAGGTCGCCGCTGTTGCTCCAGGTCGAACCCGTGCCGGTCACCCACATCCGGTTGCTGTTGGCCATGTAATACGTGCTGTTGCCAACGATACCGTCCGCGCTGAAAAACGTGCCGCCGTTGGTGATCGTCTGTCAGG
>CAZAAF010000034.1:2098-7817 GCA_964482575.1 uncultured Verrucomicrobiota bacterium
TGTTGTTCCAGACCGAGCCGGTCCCGCTGACCAGCACGGCGTTGTTGCTTCCCTGCCACCAGCCGATATAGCCAACGGCATTGAACACTTGGCCGCTGCTGGTGAGGGTGAGGCTGTTGCCGGAACCGGAGACACCGATGCAAAGATTGCCGTTGTTGGTCCAGGTCGAGCCAGCCCCGGTGACCCATACCGTGTTGCCGTTGCCATTATTGCCGATGCCGCCGCCTGTATCCGACACCCGTCCGCCGTTGCTGACGGTCAGGCTGTTGTTGCTGCCCATTCCACCCACAAACAAGTTGCTGCTGTTGTTCCAGATGGAACCGGCACCGGTCACGATGACGGCGTTGTTGACCGCGTTACTATCGTAACCAACGAAACCGTTGACGTTGAAGACCTGGCCCCCGTTAGTAATCGTCAAGGTGTTGAAGGATCCCGTGGCCCCCACATACAGATCGCCGCTGTTGTTCCAGATCGAGCCGGGATCGGTCACGAGCACGGAGTTGCTGTGGGCCGTATTGTCCACGCCGAAACCAATGTAACCTCCGGCGCTGAACACCGCGCCGCTGTTGGCGATGGTCAGGCTGCTGGAACTGCCATCGTAGCCGACGGACAGGACACCGCTGTTGCTCCAAACCGAGCCGGGATCCGTCACCCACGCCGTGTTGTTGGACGCGCCATTGTCGTAGCCGATCAAGCCTTCGCGATTGAAGACCTGTCCACCTCTGGCGATCATCAAGCTGTTGCCACTGGCATTGTTCACCCCGCCCAGGATCACATCGCTGGCGTTGCTCCAGAGCGACCCGATGCCTGTGACCAGCACCGAATTACCGCAACTGCCGAGACAGCCGTCGCATCCGATGTAGCCGTTGTCATTGAAGAGGCGGCCGCCGCCGGCAATGGTCACGGTGTTACTGGAACCGAGGACGCCTACATAAAGTTCGTAGCCGATGTACACCGTGCCGCCGTTGGTGACCGTCAGGCTGTTACCGGAACCCCGACAGCCGACATAGACGTCGCCGGTGTTCGACCAGACAGACCCCGCCCCGGTGACCAGCACCGTGTTATTGCTGGAGACGCTCCTGTAGCCAATATAGGCGTCGGTATTGACCACAAGACCGCTGTTGGCGATGGTCAGCTGGTTGAAGGATCCCGTGGCGCCCACATAAACGTCGCCGCTGTTGCTCCAGACCGATCCGGGGCCCGTGACCACGCTGTAATTATTGGTGGAGCCGGCTGAGTTGCCGATGATGCTGTCGCCATCAACAGCCATGACACCACCGTTGGTGACAATCAGTCCGTTGGACGGGCTGTTGGAACCGATGAGGTAGTCGCCAACGAAGTTGGTGGTGAAGCCGTTGATGATCACGACATTGCCATAGTCGATATCGGCGAAGTTCATCATCCCCAGTGATACCAGGGAATAGCCGAGATCCTTTAAAATACCTTTCTCGTAATTGCTGAGCGTCCGCACGCCGGGACCCGTGACCGTCTTCGCGTTCATCATCAATAGGGGATAGGGAGACCCATTGAAAGTCAGGTCGTCTGTGTGGCTGCCGCTGCTGCCGTTGTCCCATTTGGCGGAGGTGTAGATGGGGACGCCGTTCGTGAACGTTGCCGTGGCATTGGTGCCGTTGAACCGCACGGCGCCCACCCCGCCCGTCAGCGATCCCAGTACCGACGTGTTGAAGGCGAAGTTGGTCGCATTGACCAGATAGGTTCCATTGGAGGTGGTCAGAAACTTGTCGAACACATACCAGAGGTCGGCTTCGCCATTGGTCTTGCCGGGCATCAAACCCGTTCCATCGGGGTCAATCGCCGAAATGAACCCGAAAGCGTGCAATAACTCGTGCATGGTGGTGGACACGAAATCATACTGATTCGACCCGACACCGCTGGTTGTTGAGGAATAACTCCAGGGATCGGCAAAGTTCCAATTGATGGAGCCGTCCTTGTAGCTCACCTTCCCGTTGTAGTTGGACTGAATCTTGTACTGGACCAGGGTGGGCTGGAATCCGGGTTCGTTGGTTTTATAAGCGGCACTGCCGGCACTGGCTAGGGTTGAGCTCTTGGAGTCATTTGTGGAAGTGACAGTGAAACCGATGGTTGCGTTGGCAGTGAAATGTGAACCAAGCGTGTCGGCTGCATTAATCAATGCTGTCCGGCGTTCCAGACCATACGTGGGATCATTCCACCCAGTGCCGGCTGGGTCCGCGAAGTCGAACATGAACGTGATGGCCGCCTGGGTCGTGCCCTGGGTTGCCAGAATGGCGGCGATCATCACCGCGGCATAGACGCGGCGATGCGGCGACAACGGTTTTGCGGTCCTTCCTCCTCGGACCCTCGGATACAGGTGCATGGACAAACTCCCTCCCTTGGTTTTTACCAAGGGCACGCATTTCGAGTCGAGCGGAAACCCGTTCCCCTATGGGGAAAAAGGCGGAACATGCCTCTCCTCTTTTGGTGAAAATGAAAGTGATGAGTTTGATTCGAATGCGCTGACTCCGGAACTGGGGGAGGGTTTCCTGAGGTTCCTTGTCCCTCAAACGCCGTTTCCTTGACGCAAAACGACCCGTTCGATGCGCCAGGAAGACGATTTGTAAAATCCTTCGCCGCCAAAATCCGCAAGACGAGTGGCGCGCGACCGGCTATTCTCCCCACGCTCGAAACAAAGAATTGTCCGTTCAATGTGAGTCAGCGCCATGAGAACGATGCTTGCCCGCCGAACGCTCCTCCTGTTCTTGATTGCCACGGTCGTCGTGGTGTTCGCCAGCCTCGCAGATGCTGCTGAGCCCATCCGCGTGCTGATCCTCTCCGGCCAGAACAATCACAATTGGCGTGAGACGACGCCCAAGTTGCAAAGCATTCTGGCGGCCAGCGGGCGCTTCGCGGTGGAGGTCACGGAACACCCGGAACAGTGCGACGCCGCAATGTTCGCGCGCTACGACGTATTGCTGAGCAACTGGAACGCTTGGGGCAAGGTTGCTGTCACCAACTGGCCCGCCGCAACGCGCGAGGCGTATCTTGGTTCTATTCGCAGCGGCAAGGGGCTTGTCGTCATCCATGCGGGCGGTTCGTCGTTTTACGACTGGCCGGAATACCAACAGGCCGCCGGTGCCTCGTGGAATCTCGGCCGGACCCATCATGGCAAACCGCATGAATTCACCGTCAAGGCTGCCGTGGATCATCCGATCACGCATAGCTTGGAGCCGTTCAAGACCACTGACGAGCTTTGGATGAAGCCCGGGGTGCATCCATCCGCGACAGTCATTGCCACAGGCGAGGATCAGCCTGTGGCAATGGTGGCCGGATTTGGCAAGGGACGGACCTTCGCCCTTCTGCTTGGCCACTCGGCCCCGTTCATGGTCACACCCGGTTTCCAAGCACTCCTGCTGCGCGGTGCCGAGTGGGCGGCAACGGGGCAGGTGACCCTTCCTGCAACGGTGGCCGCAAAACCGTTGGATCCGGACGCGGTATTGAAGGAATTGTCGACCTATCGGTTCGGCGGCAACCGCCAGCCGGTATTTGATTTGGAGAAACTGGCTGCCGCTGCATCCACCGATCCGGCGGCGAAACAACAGCTCGCCGCAAAACTCGTTGCGTTGCTCGATTCCGGCGCCACCGTGGAGGCGAAGCAAGCTGCCTGCTGGCAACTCTCGATTGTGGGTTCCGCCGCCGAAGTGCCGGCGCTGGCGAAACGGATGGGCGACAAGGACCTTGGTTATCCCGCGCGGCTGGCACTGGAACGGATTCCCGGCGATGAATCACTGGCGGCGTTGTGCGCGGCACTGGCAACAACGTCTGGCGAGGTTCGCGCCGGGGTCCTCAACTCGCTCGGCGTTCGTCGCGACAGCAAGGCTGCTGCCGGAATCGCCCGGTTGTTGACGGATGCGGATGTGACCACCGCGGGTGCCGCCGTGGAAGCCCTTGGGCGCATGGGCGGTGCCGAGGCGGCGGGTGCGCTCATGGCTGTTGATGGAAAGGTGGCGGCAGCCTTGGAAGCGCGCCGAAGCGAGGCGTTGCTGCGGTGCGCGAAGGGATTGCTGGCGGCGGGTTTCGGAAAAGAGGCCGCGCCGATTCTGGAAAAACTCTGCCGTGCACAGCAGCCGGCATCCATTCGCATCGCAGCGTTCCCGGCTTGGGTGAGCACGCTGGGCGAGCGGGGCGAAGAACTGGTTCTCGACGCGCTGGCCAGCGGGAACCGGACGAAACAGATGGCGGCCATCCGTGCGTTGCGTGGCACCCGCAGCCCGGCTGTGGTCATGGGCGCCACCGAGCGCATGAAGAAGCTTCCGCCGGATTTGCAGGTGCAGGTTATCGTGTTGCTGACCGAACGCGGTGACACGGCGGCGCTCCCGGTGATTGTGGATGCCGTGGAAAGCGAGGAGCCGTCAGTTCGCGAGGCGGCACTGGCGGCGTTTGGCACGGTTGGCAACGATTCCATCGTCTCATTCCTGGCGAAGCAGGCGGAAAATGCCACTGACAACGAAAAGAAAATAATCGTCGCGTCGCTCGCCCGGTTGCGCGGTGATGGTGTGGAGGCGGCCATGGCCGCAGAGCTGAAACAGGCCGTGCCGGCGGTGCAGTTGGAACTGATTCGGGGGCTGGTGGCACGTCATGCGAAGTCCGCCGTGCCCGCTCTTGTGGAAAGTTGTCGCGGTAGGGACGCTGGCGTGCGCCGGGAAGCCATGGCGGCGCTGGGCCGGCTGGGTGACAAGGCGGCGTGTGCCCCGCTGCTGGCGATGCTGGAAAGCGAGCCGTCAGCCGAGACTGCATTGGTGGCGGTTTGCCGGCGCGAGGGCTCTCTGGAGCCGGTGCTCGCGGAGTTTGGTTCGGCATCAGCGGCCAGGAAATCACTATTGCTTGGCGTGCTTGGCGGTGTCGGCGGACCACAAGCACTGGAAGTTGTGCGGGGTACGATGAGGTCGGGCGACGCGGCGCAACGGCTCGCGGCCGTGCGCGCGCTGGCGGAATGGTCCGATGCGGCCCCTTTGGATGAATTGGCCACCCTTGCCGCGTCCACCGATGATGCCAAATGCAAGGCGTTCGCCTTGCGTGGCGTGGCGAAACTGGCGTTGTTGGCCAAGGACCGGCCGCCAGCGGACGTCGTGGCCGTGATTGCGCGTGCGATGGCGGCGGGCGGCGGCGTGGGCGAGCGGCGGGCGTTGCTCGGCGCGTTGGGACATTTCCACGGATCGCAGGCACTCAAGGCGGCCGAAGCTTGTTTGAAGGACCCGGACCTGGCCGCTGAAGCCAGACTGGCGGTGCAGCAGATCAAAACCGGCGGTTCGGCCGGCCGGGCGCACGCCGGACCTGCCTTCACGGACGCGATCGTGAAGCTTTTCAATTCGCCCGATAATCTGGCGCGCGGCGGTCAGGCGACCAACCTCGACAGCCTCTCCCCGGACGGGCAAGGCAAACCGCCCTACGCGGCCATCGATGGTGATCCCAACACCTACTGGGACGAGACGGACAACCAGAGCCTCTACTGGATTCGCGTGCAACTCAAGGCGTCCACGACGGTCGCGTGTATCCGGATTCTTGGTTACCAGCACCACAATTTTGCACCGAAGGATTTTGAGGTGATTTGCGACGGCAGGGTCGTCAAAAAAATCACCGGTGCGGAGTACAAGGAAAACCTGCTGACGCTGGCGTTGCCGCCGACGGAGTGTGCGACGGTGGAACTCAAGATCACCGGTTACTATGGCAGGAGCCCGGCCAT
>CAZAAF010000034.1:7827-10453 GCA_964482575.1 uncultured Verrucomicrobiota bacterium
CCGGGAACTTGTGATTTACCGCAAGGCGGTCGACGCGAAGTAACGCTGCAACCACGGAGGACCATGAACAAGACTATTATTACACGCAGACACTTCCTGAAACGTGCTTCGGTTGCCGGGATGGCGCTGACGATGCCGGCTTTCGTCCCGGCGCGGTTGCTGGGCGCCCACGCGCCAAGCAACCGCGTCGCCGTCGGCCACATCGGTGTCGGCGGCCAAGGCACCGGCCTGTTAAATGGTTTCTTGGGGTGTGCGCAGGGGCAAAGCGTGGCTACGTGCGACCCCATCAAGGAACGGCGCGACGCGGCCGCCAAACGTGTCGAACAGCGTTACGCTGCTGACCGCGACCGCGGTGCTTACAAGGGGTGCCGGACATACAACGATTTTCGGGAACTGCTCGCGTGCGATGATATTGACGCCGTCGTCGTTGCCACATCCGATCATTGGCATGTGCCGGCCGCCATTGCCGCTGTGCGCGCGGGCAAGGACGTCTATGTGGAGAAACCCCTCGGCATCAGCATGGAGCACGACAAGGCGATGCGCGAGACGGTGCATTTGCACAGCGCGGTGTTCCAGTATGGCACACAACAGCGCTCGTTCAGCCAGCATTGCGGTTTCGCGTGCGAGCTGGTCCGCAACGGCTACCTTGGCGACATCAAGGCCGTCCACGTCATCGCGCCCAACGGCGCGCGCGGCGGTGTCCCCAAAACCGAGCCGGTGCCGGAAGGCATTGACTACGACTTGTGGCTCGGTCCCGCGCCGGTGACGCCATTCTGCCATGACCGTTGCCTGGGAACCGGCGGCACCAAGGGGGTGTATCACATTTACGACTACGCGATCGGTTTCATTGCCGGCTGGGGGGCGCATCCGCTGGATATCGCGCACGGGGGTTACCCGCACATCCCGGTGTCCTACGAGGGCACGGCGGTAATTCCAACCGAGGGACTTTTTGATACCGTGGTGGACTGGGATGTGCGCGGCCGTTACGCCAGCGGCGCGGAGTTCACGCTCAAACCCGGGTCCGACCTGACGACGTTCGTCGGCACCAAGGGGTGGATTGCGGTCGGTCGCGGCCGCCAGACGCTGGCCGCCGAGCCGGCATCGTTGTTGGAGGTGAAGATCAAGCCTGATGAAATCCACCTGCTCCAGGAAAACAACCACTACGCGGATTTCCTCAACTGTGTCCTCACCCGTCGCACACCGGCCAGCAACATCAACTCGGCCGTGCAGTCCGATTTCATCAGCCATCTCGGTGACATCTGCATCCGGACGGGCCGCAAGATCCAGTGGGATCCCAGGGCGGAAACCATTGTGGGTGATGATGCCGCTGTCCGCATGATGCGGCGCGCCTTGCGGGCGCCTTGGACGTTGTGAAATCAGCCGGTTGTTGACTTGCGGGCTGCACCCTTTTCAATGATGCGGCAACGCCGTCCGTCAGTCTGGCGACCATCCTTTTTCCCAAAAAACAACCCCCTCTTCCCGCGAAAGCAGGAAGAGGGGGCGTTTGGTAATTACCGTTGCAGCTTAGGCCAGTTTATAGCCGGCGAGGGCGCGCATGTACTGCGCACGCTCGAAGGCGGCGGGATTGGCGCACTTGATCTGACTGAGGCTGCCTTGCATCTGCTTGATGGATTCGTATTCGTGCTTCTCCATCCACTCGCGCATGGCCTTCTCGATCACACGGATGCGATCGATGCCGTAGCGCAGGAGTGCCGAGCAGAGCATGGTGGCGTTGGCGCCGGCCATCATCATCTTCAGCACGTCCTCACCGGAGTGGATGCCGCTGGTGGCGGCCAGGTCCGCCTTGATGCGGCCGTGCAGGATGGCGACCCACGTCAACGGCAGGCGCATTGCAAACGGCGTGCTCAACAGGATGTCCGGCTTCACTTCCAGTTCATCGAGGTCGATGTCCGGCTGATAGAACCGGTTGAAGAGCACCAGCGCATTGGCGCCAGCGTCGTCAAACCGCTTCGCCATGTTGGCCATGTTGCTGAAGAACGGGCTCAGCTTCACCGCCACCGGGATGGAGACGGCGGATTTGACCGCCTTCAGGATGTCCACATAGGTTTGCTCAACCGCCGAGCCGGTCAGTTTCATGTCGGTCGGGATGTAGTAGATGTTCAGTTCCAACGCGTTGGCGCCGGCTTTCTGAATCTGCTTGGCGTAGTCAGTCCAGCCGCCTGTGGAACTGCCGTTAAGGCTGGCGATGACCGGGATGTCCACGGCCTTTTTCGCGTTGGCAATGTGCTCAAGGTATTCCTCCGGGCCGAGCTTGTATTCGCCGGCCTTGGGGAAATAACTGGTCGCTTCGGCGAAGCTCTCCGCGCCGTGAACCAGCGCCTCTTCCAACTCGTCGCTTTCCTTCACCAACTGTTCTTCGAACAGCGAGTGCAGGACGACTGCGGAAGCGCCGGCGTCTTCCATCTTCTTGATATTGGCCACGTCCTCGGATAACGGCGAAGCCGACACGATCAGAGGGTTGCGCAGCGTCATTCCCAGGTATTTGGTTGTCAGGTCCATTGTTCTTCCTCTCTCTTGCGGATTTGATGATGAATCTTTTGGATGTCCCGGCTCCCCGCGGTTAGCGGGGGGGCGGGGCGCATTGGACTACGCAGCCGGCGCGGGG
>CAZAAF010000034.1:10463-11678 GCA_964482575.1 uncultured Verrucomicrobiota bacterium
TTGATTTTTTGGTTGGGCCGGGACCCCGGGGGTGCGGGGTTCGCCGGGACGAATTGCACTACGCAGCCGGCGCGGGCTTCGGAGCTTCTCCCGCGGGTTTGCGCGCGGCCATGTAAGAATACAACTGCCACCGCGCTTCGGCATCTTTTTGCGCCTGTTCCATGAACCGCTTGGCGTCCTCCGGCTTGCTCTTGGTGAGCATCTTGAACCGGTTTTCCGAGAGCAGGTAATCCTGCACCTTGGACTTCGCCGCCGCGGAATCGAGCTGGAGCGGGTTCTCGCCCGCCGCCGCGCGCCGTGGGTCGTAGCGGTAGAGCAACCACTGGCCGGATTCGACCGCCATCTTCTGATGCTGCACGCCCACACCGTGTTCCACGTCAATGCCGTGGGCAATGCAATGGCTGTAGGCGATGATGAGGGACGGCCCCGGATAGGACTCCGCTTCGAGAAACGCCTTGAGCGTCTGATCGTCCTTGGCACCCATGGCGATGCTGGCCACATACACGCTGCCGTAAGCCATCGCAATGAGACCGAGGTCCTTCTTGTTCAACGGCTTGCCGCCGGCGGCAAACTTCGCCACCGCGCCGCGCGGCGTGGACTTGGACATCTGGCCGCCGGTGTTGGAATAGACCTCGGTGTCGAGCACCAGGACGTTCACGTCGCGGCCACTGGCCAGCACGTGATCCAGACCACCGTAACCGATGTCGTAGGCCCAGCCGTCGCCGCCGAGAATCCACACGCTGCGGCGGGCGAGGCTGTCGGCGATGCCGAGGAGCATCTTCGCTTCGCTGGACGTGTTGCCGGCAAGCTTTTGCTTCAACACGGCAATGCGCTCGCGCTGCTCGTGGATGCCGGCTTCGTCGGTTTGTTGGGCGTTGATGAGGCCGCCGACCAGGTCGTCACCCAGGACGCCGGACAGCTTCTTCAGCAACTCACAGGCAAACTCCTTCTGCTTGTCGATCGACACCCGGAAGCCAAGACCAAACTCGGCATTGTCCTCGAACAACGAGTTGTTCCAGGTCGGGCCGCGGCCGTCGGCGTTGACGCAATACGGCGTTGTCGGCAGGTTGCCACCATAGATCGAGGTGCAACCCGTTGCGTTGCCGATGACGGCGCGATCGCCAAAAAGCTGCGTGAGCAGCTTGATATAGGGCGTCTCGCCGCAACCAGCGCACGCACCGGAGAACTCGAACAACGGACGCATGACCTGTTGCT
>CAZAAF010000034.1:11688-15885 GCA_964482575.1 uncultured Verrucomicrobiota bacterium
CCTTGCGGCGGTCGAGTTCTGGAAGGTTCAGGAAGAAGTTCCAGTTCTCGCGCTCTGCCAGACGCAGGGGCGCCTGCGGCTTCAGGTTGATCGCCTTGAGCTTGGCCTCGGCCTTGTTCTTGGCCGGGCAAACGTCCACGCACAGATTGCAGCCGGTGCAGTCTTCGGCGGCCACCTGGAGCGTCCACTTCATGCCTTTCCACTCCGGCGAACGCGCGTCGGTGGACTTGAACGTGGCCGGGGCGCCAGCGAGGCACTTCGGGTCGTAAACCTTCATGCGGATCGAGGCGTGCGGGCAGATGGCGACGCACTTGGCGCACTGGATGCAGGTCTTCTCGTCCCACACCGGGATTTCGAGTGCGAGGTTGCGCTTCTCGTATTGTGCCGTCGCGGTTGGGAACGTGCCGTCCGGCGGGAAGGCGCTGACGGGCAGCGACTCGCCCTGGTTCCCGTAGATGACGCCGAGCGTGTTACGAACGTGCTCGGGCGCGTTGGCCGTGAACGGCGCCGGCATCTCGACCTTGCTGGTGACCTGCGCGGGCACGGTCACCTCGAACAGGTTGGCCAGCGTCTGGTCCACGGCGGCGATGTTCTTCTGGACGACTTCCTCGCCTTTCTTGCCGTAGGTCTTCTTGATGGCCTTTTTAATCTGCTCAATGGCCTTCTCGCGCGGCAACACGCCGGAGAGCGCGAAGAAGCAGGTCTGCATGATCGTGTTGATGCGGCCGCCCATGCCGGTGGCGCGGGCGACGCTGATGGCGTCAATCACGAAGAACTTGATCTTCTTCTTGATGATCTGCTCCTGCATGATGCGCGGCAGTTTGCCCCACACCGCATCCTTGCTGTTGGCGGTGTTGAGCAGGAACGTGCCGCCCGGCACCAGCTCCTTGAGCATGTCGTAGCGCTCCAGGAACACCGGTTGATGGCATGCCACGAAGTTGGCCTTGCTGATCAGGTAGGTCGAACGGATTGCCGACGGGCCGAATCGCAGGTGCGAGACGGTGACCGCGCCGGCCTTCTTCGAGTCATACACGAAGTAACCTTGCGCGTAGTTGCTGGTGTTTTCGCCGATGATCTTGATGGAGTTTTTGTTGGCGCCGACGGTGCCGTCGGAGCCGAGGCCGTAGAACAACGCACGCACCACCTTGTCCGACTCCGTGGAAAACTCGGGATCGAAAGGCAGGCTGGCGTTGGAGACGTCATCGTTGATGCCGACGGTGAAGTGATTCTTTGCCTTCGCGGCGGCGAGATTGTCGAACACCGCCTTGACCATCGCGGGCGTGAACTCCTTCGAGGAGAGGCCGTAACGGCCGCAGAGAACCTTCGGCATTGCCTTGAGTTTGCCGTAACCGCTGGCGAGCGCCTCGGTCAGGCCGGCCACGATGTCGAGATAGAGCGGCTCGCCGAGCGCGCCGGGTTCCTTCGTGCGGTCGAGGACGGCGAGGGATTTCACCGTCGCGGGCAGCGCCTCGATCAACCGCTTGGGGTCGAACTGACGGAACAGGCTCATGTTGAGCACGCCCACCTTGGCGCCCTGGGCATTAAGGAAGTCCACCGCCTCCTGCGCGGCTTCGCAACCGGAGCCCATCAGCACCACGACGCGCTCGGCGTCGGGCGCACCGACGTATTCGAAGAGCCGGTATTGGCGGCCGGTGAGTTTCGCGAACTTGTCCATCGCCTTCTGTGTAATGTCCGCGGTCTTGTCGTAGAACGGGTTGCACGCTTCGCGCGCCTGGAAGAACACGTCCGGGTTTTGCGCCGTGCCGCGCAGCACCGGTTTGTCGGGATTCATCGCGCGCTGGCGGTGGGCGACGACGAGATCCTCGTCAATCATCCCCCGCATGATTTCCTCGGACACCAGCTCGATCTTGGATACCTCGTGCGAGGTGCGGAAGCCGTCGAAGAAATGGAGGAACGGCACGCGCGATTCCAGCGTCGCCGCCTGTGCGATAAGCGCAAAGTCCATCGCCTCCTGCACGGACGCCGAGCTGAGCATCGCAAAGCCCGTCGAGCGTGCGGACATCACGTCGCTGTGGTCGCCGAAAATCGAGAGTGCGTGGGTCGAGAGACAGCGCGCCGAAATGTGGAACACCGTCGGCGTCAGCTCGCCGGCGATCTTGAACATGTTCGGTATTTTGAGCAACAGGCCCTGCGACGCGGTGAACGTACAGGTGAGCGCACCGGTCTGCAGCGCGCCGTGCACGGCGCCGGCGGCGCCGCCTTCACTCTGCATTTCCACTACGCTGGGGATCGTGCCCCACAGGTTCTTCACGCCTTCCGAGGCCCACTGGTCGCACCACTCGCCCATGTTCGAGGAGGGTGTGATGGGGTAAATGCCCATCACCTCGTTGCAGCGGTAGGCCACGTAGGCCACCGCCTCATTGCCGTCAATCGTTGTGTATTTCTTGCTCATGTTGATTTCAGTTCTTCCAGTTCGTCCATCTGCCGCAGGTACTCGAAAACCTGACCTGCTTCCTCTTCGCTGAGCGTGCTGATCGCAAAACCGACGTGCACGATCACGTAGTCGCCGGGGGCCGCCTCGGGGACGTATGCGAGGCTGACCTCCTTGACGATGCCGCCAAAGTTGACCATGCCCGTTCGTGTCAACGGGTCGTCACCACGGACGCTTTCCAACTTTCCCGGGATTCCCAGGCACATCAGTTCTTGGTCTCCTTCGACGCCGCCACCATCTGGCCCAGGGCGATCCCGCCGTCGTTCGGCGGCACCCGCTGATTCCAGTAGGCGCGAAAATGTTCCTCGACGAGCCGCCGCGCGGCCCGCTCGATCAAATAACGGTTCTGAAAACACCCGCCGGTCAGCACCACGTGCTCCCGGCCCGATCGCCGCGCCACCGCGACGATCATCTCGGCCAGCGCGTTATGAAACTTCGCCGCCATGCGGCCCGCCGGGGCGCCTTCGGTGGCATCCTCCAGCAGGGCGCGAATCATCGGTTCCCAGTCCACCACCCAGGGCGACTGGCCGTCCCGGATCACGAACGGATACGATTCATCCGTTCCGGCGGCCTCGGCCGCAAACTCCAACTCCATGGCCGCCTGGCCTTCATACCGCATCTCCTGGCGCAGCCCGGCGATCGCCGCTACTGCATCAAAGAGACGGCCTGCGCTGGACGATTCCGGCGCATTCAGGTGTTTATGCAGCATTTGCCACACTATTTGCAACTCTGGTCTTGTAAAACCTTTCACCGCCGCCGGCGCGTTCTCACCGGCCAGCGCATCGCCAAAAATCTCGTAAAGCACCCCCGCCGCGCACCGTCGCGGCTCGCGAACGGCACTCTCGCCCCCCGGCAACCGGAATTGACGCAAGTGGGCCAGACGCTGGAAGTTATGACGGGTTGCCAGCAGAAACTCCCCGCCCCAGAGGGTGCCATCCGTTCCGTAGCCCGTGCCGTCCCAAGCCACGCCGAGTACCGGACCCTCCAGCTCATTTTCCGCCATGCACGAGACGACGTGCGCGAAGTGATGCTGGATCTCCCGCGCAGGTACGCCCAGTTGCCGGGCGAATTTCGTCGAGAGGTAGTCCGGATGGGCGTCGCACGCCACCTGTTGCGGCGACACGCCGTAGAGCCGTTCGAAATCCGCGATCACGCGCCGAAACGCCTCCAACGAAGGCGCACTTTCCAGATCACCGATATGCTGGCTGATGAAAACCTGGTTGCCGACCGAGAGCGCGACGGAATTCTTCAAGTGAGCGCCGACCGCCAATATGACTTCTGATTTCTGATTTCCGATTTTCGATTTGGCGGCGGTGTCGCCGTTATTCTCATTCCGTGATCCGCAGCCCGTACTCCGAAGCTGAATGGGCAGCGGCGCAAACCCGCGCGCGCGCCGCAACACCATCTCGCGGCCCATCACCACGCGGACAATCGAGTCGTCCACGTGCCGCGCAATCGGCCGGTCATGGACAAGGAAGAGGTCGGCAATGCCGGCAAGCCGTTGCAATGCAACATGCTCATCGGTGCAGATCCGTTCCTCGGCCAGATTGCCGCTCGTGGCCACCACCGGGAAACCAAGGTCCGCCAGCAGCAAATGATGCAGTGGCGTGTAAGGCAGCATGACACCGAGACAGGGATTGCCAGGGGCCACGGCATCCGCGATACCGCCCCCGCCTTCGCGCCGCCGCAACAGCACAATCGGCGACTCGGGCGAGGTCAACAACCGTCCTTCGGCCTCGGAGACT
>CAZAAF010000035.1:0-15701 GCA_964482575.1 uncultured Verrucomicrobiota bacterium
GCACGCCGGCAACATCTATCTGGCCTGCACCTCCGGCCCCGGCAACCAGCCGCGCAGCATCGAGGGGATCCTGGTCACCCCCGCGCCGCGCGCCGACCGTTACTATGTCTGGCCGCGCTCGAAGGAACTCATCAAGATGCAGGACGAGAAGGACGCCGACGGCAGGAAGAAGATCGTCCGCACCAACCCCGACTCGCGCACGGCGTTGCCGCGGCAAAAGACCATCGGTCCGCGCAAGACCCTCCAATTCAATGCGCGCGCCAGCGCCGGCGTGGACATCGATCCGGTGGATTTCGCCGCCGGCCAGTCCCTGGAGGTACGATTCGAGGCCCATGTCACGCGGCTCCAGCCGGTCGGCCGGCTGGTCTTCTGCTCGCTTGGCGACCGCATCCCGATCCGGCTCGGCATGCCCGCCAACCGCCCCGGCAAGCTCTATGCCTACACGCGCCGCCAGTGGGAACCCGTCGGTGATTTCCCGCTGCAACAATGGCATGCGTTGCGCGTCACCGTGCGCGGCGCGGATTTCTCCGTCGCCGTGGACGACCAGCCGCCCACACCGCGTCTTTATCTGGGGGACGGGTTCGAGGTGGACTACGTCTATAGCCTCGCCGGCTCCGAGTTTCTTGTGGACCTCGATTCCCTGCACAGTGGCGTCCAGCAGGGTCCTGGAAAACCGTAACCGATCGAATCCGGCCGACGGGTTCCCGGCGGACGAGCGGTTGGATTTGCCACCGAGCGGGTTCGGCAGTACATACACCAACCATGAGCGATGTGAACGATGACCTGCTCCGGGCGATTGAACTGGCGTTGGCAAACCAGTGGGACGCCTCGCACCGGCTCGTCCAGCAACACGAAGGCGATGTCACGGCCTCGTGGATTCACGCGGTGTTGCACAAGATCGAAGGCGACCCGGACAACAGCCGCTATTGGTACCATCGCGCAAACCGGATGGACCACGTCGCCGACCAACCGCATGCGGAACTGGCCGTCATCCAGGCCGCGATCCGCTCTCGCCGCGGCGCCTGAGACTTCAGCCGCGTCGCGATCCGCCTACGGAAGCACGAGCACTAGGAATTCGCCCTGGCTGTAGTTCTTCGCGCTGGAGGTGAAGGTCCAGTCGCGCGTCTTGCCCTCGGAGTTGCCCAGGCCGACGTCATTGCTGCGGCCACTGCCGAAACGGTTGAAGCAGATGATCGAGTGCTGCGCCTTCCAGTTATGAATCTGCATCGAGCCGTAGCCCGGGCCCGTCTGCTTCGACATCACGTCGCCGAAATCGAAGAGCTGGTCGCTCGCGCCCGGCACCTTGGTGGGGTTTTGCGGGCCGTAGTTGTAGGGCCAGAACTCGATGTTGCAGCCCTCGGCAAATTCGCCCGCCTGCACGCCCTTGGCGTTGGTCTTGACCACGACACCGGTGACGTTGGTCTGGAAAATGGCGCCGCTCCCGACCGTCGGCACGCCGATCTTGGTCACGTCGGTCGTGAAGGGGTCCATGGAGACGAACGCGTAGGAGACGGCGCCCGCCGGGTCGCGCAACGCGAGGAAGTAGGCCACCTTCTTGAACGGGCCCTTGATCTTCGCCGAGTTGTCGGTGTCATAGACGAAGCGGTTGCCGCCGTCGGCCAGCTTGCCCGCGAGCGGGTCGAAAGCATAGGCGACCTGGTAGGTTTTGGCTTCGTCGGGAAGGAGTTTCGAGAAGACCGCGAACTTCGGCATTTCGCCGAACCGGAATGGCGAGGCGGGCAGCCCCTCGGCGTTGGCCAGATTGACGCCGACCGGATTGTTGGCCCACGCATAATGCACCACCGCCGGCTGGGCGACTTTCGGCGAGCTGACCACCACCGTGTCCTTGCCTTCGATGACGGCGTCGGCCGCCACGGTGTTCCCGTCCTCGCCCGTCAACGCGAAGCCGGTGATCTTGCCGCCGCCCTTGACCGCGAGCGGCGCGCCGCCGGTGTCGAACCGGATCACCGCCTTGCCGCCGTCGAACTTGCACGATTCGGCCACCGGCCCGTTCCAGGCAAAGCCCTTCAGGCCGTAGGTCTGGTGCAACGCCACGCGCGCCAGGCGGTCGCCCACGTCCTGCTTGTTCTTGGGATGAATGTCCGTCTCCTCGCCGATGTCGATGGTGATGGCCATGCCGGTGTTCGGCACTTCCTTGGCGGTCTTCGCGAACGACTCGCGAATCTGCGGCCAGCCGCCGTCCTCGACCGGGCTCTGCCACGGCGCCATGAAGTTCGGCAGTTGCACGAAATAGAACGGGAAGTCATTGCCCCATTGCGTGCGCCAGTTGACGATCAGGCGCTCGAGCTGGACGCGATATTCCTTGCCGCGCCCGCTGTTGCCTTCGCCCTGGTACCAGATCGCGCCACGGATGGCGAAGGGAACCAGCGGATTGATCATCGCGTTGAACAGGTTGGCCGGATAATTCTGGTCCTTGCGCGGCTGGGGATGCAGGCGCGGACGCGTGGGTGCCTTGGTCTTCTTGTCTCCGGCGTTCCAGGCATCCCAGGCCTTCTTCTCGGCTTCGAACTGCTTCTTGGCGCCTTCCGGCGTATACGTCTTGTCGCGCTGGTCCCAGCCCTGACGCAACGCCTGCATCGCCGGGTCATCCTTCTGCACCTCCCACGAGGTCCACGCCTCGATGCACGTGCCGCCCCAGGAGGAGTTGATCAGGCCGATCGGCACCTTCAGATCCTTGTGCAGCTTGCGGCCGAAGAAATAGCCCGCCGCCGTGAAGGACCCGACGTTCTTCGGGCTGCAGGGCGCCCATGGCGTGCCCTGGCATTCCTTCTGGGGCTCGTTGGCCGTGGTGAGCTTCACGCTCAACAGGCGGATTTGCGGATAGTCGGCCGCCGCGATCTCCGTCTGGGCGTTGGTGACACTGCTGACGGTCATGCCCATATTCGACTGGCCGGAACAAAGCCAGACCTCGCCGGAGAGAACGTCCTTGAGCTCGATCGTGTTGTTGCCCTTGATCGTGATGGTGAACGGGCCTCCCGCCTTGGGCGTCTTCAGCTTCAGTTTCCAATCGCCGTCCGCCGTCGCGGTGGTGGTGGCCTTCTCGCCCCAGGAGGCCGTGACGGAAATCTTCTCGCCGGCGGCCGCCCAGCCCCAGAACGTTGCGGTGGTCTCCCGCTGCACCACCATGTTATCGATGAACACCAACGGCAGCCGCACCTCGGCCCTCACGCCCGCGGCCATCATCACCCACACCAGCACCATCACGAGTTTTTTCATTCGGGTATCCTTTATTTGACGTCCGTCCCAGAGTAACGGCGCATCCTTGCGTCTCGCCCCGGAGAAGTCAAGTGAACCAAGGTGGGAAGCCGGCCGAAGATCGTGAAACTAACGGGCCGGTTGTTGCCGTTCGTACAAGGCACGGACTTCACTACCGGACAGGGCGCGATTGAAAACACAAATGTCGTCCATGGCCCCGCAGAATCCACAATCCGGATGCGTGGTGCTGAAACCAAATTCCAGCGGAGTCGGGACCGTCAGGTCCTCGTCGAGCGGCCATCCCATGGAATTCTGAAGGATCTGTTCCCTGCCGTTATGATACGCGCGCCACCGAATGCCTTCCTTGACGATCACGGCATGATTCCATTTGTCCAGAGAGAGCGAGGGTCCATGCTTGGCCCAATGATGGACTTGATACGCCATGTAGTAACCTTCCTCAGGCAGGACAAGAAAATAGAATCCCCGCCCCTGATGGGCCTCGGCAACTTTTGAGATCATCGCCTTGTGATTAATGTCCCGTTCCCCCTTCCACCAGATGGCGAACGTCTTGTTGTCGTGCCGGCCCAGGTTGAAATCCTTGTCGTCCGACACTTCAATCCTCTGGGTTCCATCAAAATGGTACGCAGCCGCCGGTTTGCCAAACCGGTCGGCCGTCAAGGTGACGCCCTTGAGAACACCGTGATGCCCCCGGCCGCTCAGATCGGCGGCCCGGTGGGAATCGTTGCACGCGTAGTAAAGAATCGCGCCCTCGGGAAGAATGCCCGACAGGACGGGCCCCACGACCGCCAGCGTCACCAGGTCCCCGGCCGGGATCGTGAGATTCCCCCGCGATGTGCGCAAGGAAAAGGCGCTGGCCGCGGGACGACCGCTCAACCGATCGCCGTTTTGCAGGAAGACCGTGGCGCTCCCGGGATCCTTCCGACACTCCATCCGGGTGAGTTTGTCCAACGGCACCTCGATCTTTCCCAACGGCGTGTTCAGGGCCATGGTTTCCATGCCCAGTGTGCCGGTCAATCGCGAGCCGTCGCTCAATTCCGCGACAAACTGCGGCACCGGCTTGGACGTTGGTTCCGGCTGCTGGCCCGGTGCCGGGCTGCAAAGCAGGAACATCCCCAGCAAGATCATCGCCGCAGTTTTCATGTCACCTCCAAATCCGATGTCCGAGTTTTCGCGATGCCGACTCTCAGATCAAGCCGCTAGTCCTTGAGCGGCGCGATGCGCACATTCTTCAACTCGACGTCTTCGGTGCGAAAGAGCAGCTTCTCCACGGTGAGATCGGGACGATAGGACACCAGGGTGCGCTGGCCCGCAATCTCCGCGTCCACCAGGGAACCGCCGAGCTTGTCGTCGCCCTTGACGATGACGCGCACCGTAAACGGCCGGTCCACGCCGATCAGGTTCTCGAGGGCCTGCGGCCCGCCGCCTTCGCGCAGCGACTTTCCAGTGGCGGCGAACGATTTCAACGAGCCGGGGGCGACTTGGGCGCGCCGATCCTCCGGGCAAATCTGCAGCTCGCACGCCGCCTGGTCGCCCTTTTCGGGCAGGAACACGACACCGAACCGGCCCTTTTGCGCCGCGGCGGGCTGGACATCGAAACAGAGCATAAACGACCGGCTGGCCGCCGGGAAGGTCGCTGTCCCGGTAACACTCGCCGAGAGGATGTCGGGCTTCCGCGTTTCCGGCGTGACTTCCTTCATCCATTTCGAGCCGATCCGCCCGTCGGGATAGCGAATCAACTCGCGCAGGATGAAGGGACCGCCCCAACCGCGGATGCGGATCCAGCCCGCCATGACAAACCGTCCGCCGGGAATCTCCGTGATGGCCGGGACGGCCAGGCCGTCATAGAAATCGAGTCCCTGGCGGACGACATCCTCGTAGGCCGTGTCCGGCGCCTCGGCGGGTTTGGACCACATGTCCTTGAACCCGCCGATGATGTAATCGGTCCGGCCCCAGCGGAAGAAGAACGTGCAATCGCCGCCGGGTGGAAAATCCGGCCGGACACATCGCCAGCCGCCGTCGATCGACTCCGACTCCCAGATGCCCTTGGAGCCCGCGTTGGCCAGCATGCGCAACCGGCCCGCCGGGTCCAGGTAAACACTCGGGTTCTGGCAGGGATGAAACATCATGCCCGACTTCTTGAAATTCGAAACGCCGTCCGCGATGACGGAATAGGTGGCGCCCGCCGGAACACCGGGGGTGGCGGCGCACTTGAATGAGCCGGTGCAGCCGTTCTTTTTCAGATAGTCCCATTGCGCGGGCCATGTGGTTTTTTCCTGCGGATAAAGGCGGCCGGTGTGCAGGCCGTAGGCGATGCAGAACCGGTCCTTGAAGACGAACGGCGTGCCCGTGCCGATGCATTCCCACGGCTCGTCTATCGGCACGGCCGCCTCGTGCTCGGTCCATGTCTTGAAGTCCGCCGTGGAGAGATGCTCGAAATAATGCGCCCCCTTGCCGAACTTGCTGGCGTGATGGCGGCGGTCGTACAGGTAAAAAACGTGATAGCGGCCCTGGTGATGGAACGTCACCACATCCCCGACCCACGCATTGTGGCCGGGCGGCGTCCAGTACTGGACGGAGGCGACCTTCGACGCCGGTGCCGGCTTTTTCTCCGGCGTGATGGCCGGGACATGCAGCGCCGCCTGCTTTATATATTCCGGGTCCAGCTTCCACGTGTTTCGGGCCGGCCACTGTGGGCAACCGAACGGGAAATCGTTGTCCAGCAGTTCGCCGTCGGCGAACAACGTCCAGCGCACGCCGGAGAAGTTGAGCACGATCTCGTGTTCACCGGCGGGCTTCTTCAACATCGCCAGCGGAATGCCGATGGTCATCGCCTTCCAGTCGGGATGTTCCGTCGAATGCAACTGGAGCGTCGCCTCCAGCACCGGCACCGAGCCGTCGGGCATCCTGAAGGCGGGATAGTTCTGGCGCTTGCGGTCGAGCGGATTGTGCTGCCGCAGTCGGACACCGAGGACCTCCGGGATTTCGAGGATGTTTTTCTCGCCGTCGATCTTCTTCAAATCCACCGTCAGCTTCACCGTGAAACCGTGGGTCGTGTCGGCGGGCGCTGCAAACACCGCCTGCGGTGCCTGCGCGGTGAGCGTGCTGTGCGCGGGTTGGACGGTGTGGAACAACCATAGCAGGGTCAGTAGTTCGATCATAAGGGTTCCTCAGGGATGCGGTGGGCAATCACGGCGGGTTCCGGCATCTCCCATTCGTTTCATTGCCCACGATTCTCTACAGGCTGCTTGAGTTTACAATCCGTATTTCAGGGTCGCCGATGCGCGCAACACCAAGCCAGGCATCCTCGTCGCACGTCTTTGTCACCCTGTCGTCACACAACCGCAATCCAAACGTGACAAAGAGAGCCTATATTACAATGCCTCATGGAAGCCCTGTTTATCACCGTGATCGTGATTGCGCTGGTGTTCGAGTACACCAACGGCTTTCACGACGCTGCCAACGCGATTGCCACGTCCATCGCGACGCGGGCGTTGCGTCCGTGGCAGGCTTTGTCATTGGCCTGCGCGTTGAACATCGGCGGCGCGCTGCTGTCCACCTCGGTGGCCGCCACGGTCGCCAAGGGCATTGTGGACTCCAATGTGGTCACGTTGCAGACCGTGCTGGCCGCCCTGCTGGGCGCCATCACGTGGAACCTGCTGACATGGTATTACGGCATCCCGTCGAGTTCCTCCCACTGCCTGATCGGCGGCATGGTGGGTTCCACGCTGGCCACGGCGGGCACGGGCGTCCAGTGGATGAAGATTCTCGAGAAGGTGGTGATCCCGATGGTGGTGTCGCCGCTGGTGGGATTTCTCGTCGGCATCCTGTTGACCGTGGTGCTGGCCTGGATCTTCCGCCATTCCCCCTATGGCAAGGTGAACCGCGTCTTCAAGTACATCCAAACCGCGTCGGCGTCGTTGATGGCGATTTCGCACGGCCAGAACGACGCGCAAAAGACCATGGGCATCATCCTGCTGGCGCTGGTGACGGCGGGGCATCTGCCCAAGACCGCCGATGTGCCGCTCTGGGTGAAGCTGTCCTGCGCGGTGGTGATGGGCCTCGGCACGCTGGCCGGCGGCAAACGCATCATCAAGACCATGGGCATGGGCATCACCGAATTGCGGCCCGCGGACGGGTTTGCGGCGGAGACGGCGGCGTCGGGCGTGTTGCTGGCGACCGGCCATCTCGGGTTCCCGGTTTCCACCACGCACGTCATCACCGCCTCCATCATGGGCGTGGGCGCCACCCATCGCATCCGCGCGGTCCGCTGGGGCATTACGCGCGCCATTGTCCTCGCGTGGGTGCTGACGTTGCCCGCCTCGGCGTTGATCGGCGCGGGCATCTCCTGGCTGTTCAAGATTCCGGCGCTGGCCGGCTGGGCACACTGACGACAACACCCTTCCTCCTTTCAGGAGACGTCTCCGGGCTCTGACCCCCCGGCATGGAACAACGGAAGATTCCCCGCAACATGGAGGTTGCGCTTGGCGTCCATCCGCATCAGAATGAGAACCTACGGAGGATGCAGTCGTCGGATTTATCTGAAATTTACGGCAGGCTCTTGACCCAACGGAAAGGAGATTCTCACCATGAAAAAAACGTCGTCAGCAGCACGTCCTGTTTCAAACACTCCACCCGGAATCGAAGGACTGGAGGCGCTGTCGGAACTGGCGTTGGATCTCCGATGTTCCTGGGATCACCGGACCGACGACCTCTGGCGGCAGATGGACCCTGCTTTGTGGGACCTGACCCGGAATGCCTGGGTGGTATTGCAGACGGTCTCGCGGGACAAACTCCGCCAGATGCTGGCCGACCCTGATTTTCGGGCGAAAGTGGCGGCCTTGCTGGAGGAAAGGCGCCAGGTCTGCCACGCGCCCGGGTGGTTTCAGAAACACTATCCGCAATCTCCTCTTACTTCCGTCGCCTACTTCAGCATGGAGTTCATGTTGAGCGAGGCGTTGCCCATCTACTCGGGTGGTCTGGGCAACGTGGCCGGCGACCAGCTCAAGGCGGCCAGCGACCTCGGTGTGCCGGTGGTCGGCGTGGGCCTGCTCTACCAGCAGGGTTACTTTCGGCAGGTGATCGACAAGCAGGGCGCCCAACAAGCCCTCTTCCCCTTCAATGATCCCGGGCAGTTGCCCATCAGTCCCCTGCGCCAGTCCAACGGCGAGTGGCTGCGGCTGGAAATCGCCCTGCCGGGATACTCGGTCTGGGTGCGGACGTGGCAGGTGCAGGTCGGCCGGCTGAAACTTTACCTGCTGGACACGAACGATGCGGCGAATTATCCCGCGCACCGGGGCATCACCAGCGAACTCTACGGCGGAGGCTCCGAGCTGCGGCTGAAACAGGAACTGCTGCTGGGGATCGGCGGCTGGCGGCTGCTGGAGGCGCTCAAGATCCGGCCGGATGTGTGCCACCTGAATGAAGGCCACGCGGCGTTCGCCGTCCTGGAACGCGCGCGGCACTTCATGAACGAAACCAAGCTGCCTTTCCAAGCGGCCTTGGCGGCCACGCGCATGGGTAATGTCTTCACCACGCACACCGCCGTGCCGGCCGGTTTCGACCGGTTCTCGCCGGGCCTGATCGAGCTGTACCTGACCAACTACGCCCGGCGGCTGGGCATCTCGCTGCATGAGCTGCTGGCCCTGGGCCGTCAGAATCCCGAGGATGAAACGGAGAGTTTCAATATGGCCTACCTGGCCATTCGCGGCAGCGGCTCCATCAACGGCGTGAGTCAACTGCACGGAAAAGTGAGCCGCCAGATCCTGGCCCCGCTCTTTCCCCGATGGCCGGAGAGCGAGGTGCCCGTGCGCCACGTGACCAACGGCGTGCACATGCCCACCTGGGACTCGGCGCAAGCCGACGAACTCTGGACGGAGGCATGCGGCAAGGATCGCTGGCTGGGGACCAACGAGTCCCTCGCCGAAAACATCCGCAAGGTCTCCGACGCCCGCCTCTGGCAACTGCGTAACGCCGCCCGGGCGTCGCTGGTGGACTACGCCCGCGCCCGCCTGTCCCGGCAGCTCGTGGTATCGGGCCGACCGCTGGCCGAGGCCGACTCCGCCAAACACATCTTCAATCCCGACTCGTTGACGCTCGGGTTTGCGCGCCGTTTCGCCACCTACAAGCGCCCCAACCTCCTGCTGCACGACCCGGGTCGGCTGGTCAGGCTGCTGACCCGCCCGCAGTTCCCGGTTCAGTTGTTCCTCGCCGGCAAGGCGCATCCGGCGGACGGGCCCGGACAGGAGATGATCCAGGCGTGGATTCAGTTCATCCGGCGCGAAGGCATGCGGGAGCGGGTCATGTTCCTGAGTGATTATGACATGCTCCTGACCGAGCATCTGGCGCAAGGCGTGGACGTCTGGTTGAACACCCCCCGCCGGCCATGGGAAGCCAGCGGCACCAGCGGCATGAAGGTCCTGGTCAACGGCGGCCTCAATTTCTCGGAACTGGACGGCTGGTGGGCCGAGGCGTACTCGCCGGACATCGGCTGGGCGTTGGGAGACGGCGGCGAACACGGGGACGATCCGGCGTGGGATGCGGCAGAGGCCCGGGCGCTGTATGACCTTCTCGAAACCAAGGTCATTCCCGAGTTCTACTCACGGAACGAGCAGGGCATTCCAACGGCGTGGGTCCAGCGGATTCGCGAGAGTATGGCCCGGTTGACGCCCCAGTTCTGCGCCGACCGCACGGTACGGGAATACACCGAACAACATTACCTCCCGGCTGCCACGGCCTATCGCCGCCGCACGGCGGAGAACGGCGCCCTGGGACGACAGATTGCAGACCGATGCTGCGACTTCGGGCAGAAGTGGAAAGACGTCCGTTTCGGGGAATCCAAGGTCGAACGCCAGACCGGCCGGTGGGTGTTCGAAGTGCAGGTTTGCCTGGGCAGCCTCGAGCCCGATGCCGTGCAGGTCGAACTCTACGCCGAGGAAGCGGGCGGCAAACCGGTGCGGCAAACAATGACGCCCGTTCGACCCCTGCCCGCGGTGGTCAATGGCTTCCTCTATTCCGCGTCGGTCCCCGATACACGGCCCGCGGACGACTACACGGCGCGGATCATCCCGCACGACACGGAGATCCTGGTGCCGCTCGAAGTCAGCCAGATCGTGTGGCAGCGGTGAGTCCGCGGGACGCCGGATTTGCCGGCGGCATGTTCCTATGCATCAGGCCCCGGCCGGGTTGTCTATTGCATTCAAAATGAGTCGTGGCGTAGTGTGACCGCCGTGTTTCGAGCTTGTCTGCCGGTGGAGATGTGGCTTCTGGCTTCGGCCCTGTTGGTTGCCGGCGGCTGGCTGTTGTCGGCTCTCCATTGTCTCAAGGTCGGCGGCTACATCGGTCTGGTTCTCTGCATCGTTGCCGTGTTGATGGGGTGGCTGAAAATGCGGGGCCGCGAAACCCGCCCACGACCGGCAAGCCGCGGCTGGCGAAGTCTCCGGGCGCGCTTCCGGCGTCCGTTGCCGCTGGGTTTCCTGCTGCTGGCCGTGCTGGCGATCCTCGGCGGGCTTCTCTACACGCCGAACAATTACGACGAACTCACCTACCGGCTCCCGCGCATGCTGAACTGGGCTGCCGACCAGCAATGGAGCTGGATTCACTCCGTCAACCCGCGGTTGAACAACCGCGCCAGCGGTTATGAGTGGCTCACCATGCCGTGGTTGATCCTGACGGGAAGCGACCGCGCCTTTTTCCTGCCAAACGCCGTTTCATTCCTCTTGTCGCCCGGGTTGATCTTCTCGCTGTTCACGCGGCTGGGCGTCGCGCCGCGCGCGGCGTGGTCCTGGATGTGGCTGCTGCCGTCGGGATATTGCTTCGTCCTGCAGGCCGGCGGAAACTCCAACGATCTGCTGGCTGCGCCGTATGCGCTCGCGGCGGTGGTTTACGCGCTCAAGGCGCGCGAGTCAGGCCACGCCGCCGACGCCTGGCTGTCGGTGCTGGCGGCGGCTCTGATGACCGCCATCAAACCCTCCAACCTGACCCTGCTGTTGCCGTGGGTCGTAGCGCTGGCTCCCGGCTGGAGACTGTTGTGGAAGACACCGCTGGCTTCGGCCGGCGTGGTACTGCTGGGCGCCACGACCTCTTTCCTGCCCAACGCCATACTGAACGCCCGATACTGCGGAAACTGGTCTGGCGCCGTGTTGGAGCCAGGCATGTCAGCCGCTTCACCGCCCGTGGCCTTGGCGGGGAACGTCGTGCTTCTGTTCATGCAGAACATGGCACCTCCGATTTTTCCAGGCGCTGGCTGGTGCAGCGAACACTATCCCAACCTGTTGCCCGGGACATTCCGCGCCGCACTGGACAGCGGCTTTGAACGCAGCTGGCAAAAGTTCACCGAGGTGCCGATAGAAGACAGGGCTGCCCTCGGTTTCGGCCTTGCGGTACTGTTGGGCGTCTCGCTTTGTTGGGTGGCCGGGAAATGTCTCAAGAGAGAACCGACGACGATCAGGTGGTCCAGACACGGCGCTTGTGGCGATTCTCTCAGCTTCACCCTAGCATGTCTGCCGTGGCTGTCCCTGCTCGGTTACATGGCAAACATCAGCGCCGCAGCGGCGGCCCGGCTTCTGGCACCCACGTATCTTCTCCTGTTTCCGCTCCTGCTCCGGCATCCGTGGCACGGCCGGCTGGTTCGTCGTCCCTGGTGGCAACGGGCGGCCCTGGCGGTGATTGCGCTCGCTGCGTTGGTGGTGATCCTGAACCCGGCCCGCCCTTTGTGGCCTGCGCAGACCGTCCTGGCCTCGTTTGGCAACGGTGCTTCGGGCGGTCCCGGCCTCCAACGGGCCGCGAGAGTTTATGCCGTCTATGGGCAGCGCGCGGACGCGTTGGCGCCCATTCGTGATTGGATTCCCACCGGGGTCTCGCGCGTCGGGTTCGTCTCCAACGGGGATGAACCCGAAGGCTCCCTCTGGAAACCGTATGGCAGCCGGCGCGTGTGTCATGTGTTGTCCGGGGAGACGGCGGCAGATCTTCGCCGCCGGCAACTGGACTATGTCGTCATCAGCGGGAACGGGCTGCGGGAGAAGTTCCGGATGAGCCTGGCGGACTGGCTGCGGACTTTCGACGCGGTACAGGTCCGGGAAACCGCCATCGCCAGCTTCGCCTCGGCCCCCGCCAGCGCGTGGTACCTGGTGCGCCTGCACCCGTCGGCCGGGCCGAATCCGTAACCATGCCGGCCGAAGACGACGAAGCGCGGGTCCTCCCCCGAGCCGCAAAGTATTTGAATTTTGGACGAATCGGGCGAAAAATAGATAAACGGTTCAAAAATGAAATCAACCAGCAAGCAATCATCGGGGACCCGGGCCGCGCGCGGCGGGGCGCGCCTCAACGTGGCCTATTTCGGCAAACCGGGCAGTTACAGCCATGAGGTGGCGCTCCGGCGATTCTCCAAGTCGGCGGCCCTGACGCCGCGCCGGACGATCATGGAAGTGTTTGAAGCCGTAGCCAACGACGAAGTGGCCTACGGCGTCGTCCCGGTCGAAAACACGCTCGGCGGGCCGATCTTTGACACGGTGGACCAGCTTATTCGCGAGGACTTTGTGGCGGCCGGACTGGTGATTTGCGAGGACTTGTCCCTGCACGTCACGTTGTCCCTGCTCGGGCACAAGTCCATCAAGCCGAAACGGATCTACTCCCATTTCGTGCCCCTCAAGCATTGCAGCGACTGGCTGCGCTCGCGCTATCCGGACGCGGCGATCATGGAAACCGAAAGCACCTCGGAAGCCGTGGAGCGCGCGGCAGAGGAAGGGGACGCGTGGGCCATCGGCAACACCGGGGCAGCCGCGTTGCACGATCTCGACGTCATCGTGCCGCGGCTCGGGTCGCGGGCGCAAAACATCACGCGGTTCCACCTGATTGGCAAGAAACCGCTGGCGCCCAAAGCCGGCACCCGGACGGTGCTGGTGTTCGGGTTGATCCATCAACCCGGTTCACTCGTGCAGGCGCTGCTGGCGCTGGCCGAGTTCAAGGTCAACATGACCCGAATCGTGTCCCGCGCGCTGCCGAACAACCCCGACGAGTACCTCTTCGTGGTGGAATGCGAAGGCGACGCGCGGCAGGCCGCCTTCACCCAGGCGGTGGCGCTGCTGCGCACGCGTTCCACCAACCTGCGCATCCTCGGCTCCTATCGCGTCGTGGAAAAGTACGAGTGAGGCGGACGCCACGCGGAAGCCGCAAAGCTGGTGGGCCCGGCTGGATTCGAACCAGCAACCAAGGGATTATGAGTCCCCTGCTCTAACCGTTGAGCTACGGGCCCCGCAAGCACTTACGAAAACGCCCTCGGGCACTGTGGGGGATTTTGCGGGGACTTTACCCTCCAAAAAACCGATTGCCTGCCGTTTCGACTCCGGCGCAAGATGCGCGTACCGCATGGTCATCTTGATGTCCCGGCGTCCTGCAAGTTCTTGCACGGTCCGTATATCTACACCAGCCATTACCAAACGCGAGATGAAAGTGTGCCGCAAGGATGTGGAACACCACATCCTTTCCAAGTTGGGCGGCATCCCGCGCTTTCCGGAATGCCTTGTGGTCGCGATAGGGACCAAACATCAGGCTCCTGAGGATCGACCTTGCCCCCCCCTTGAGCAGCGTCAGCATTTCCCTCAGCCGCGTCGTCATCGGGTTGCGGCGCGGATCGCGGTTCTTGGTGTAACCACCCGCCACACAGGTTTCGTCCCGCTCAAAACTCACGTCCTTCTGACCGGGCTCACTTTTTCGAGCCACTGAAGAGTTACTCTGTGGCTGGGTCTGATACCACCTGTTTGTTGGGTTCTGTCCATCCCCCACACAGGGAGGGCGTAGCCCGACCGAAGTGGGGGATGGACCTTGTTGTGCTGCAAACCGCGTCGGACTTTGATATCCCAACCGGCTTCCACCACTCTCCTGACGATCTGCTTGCGACGCCCCGGGCTTGGCGGGGGTCGCATACGGCCTCGAAGACCCGGTTCTTCAGCAGCGACTCGGCCAGCCTCTTCTTTAGCTCGCTGTTCTCCCGATCCAGTTCCTTCAGTCGTCGGGCCTCGTTGATATCCAACTGCCCAAACTGCCGCTTCCACCGGTGGAAGCTCACCTCGGACAGGTTGTGCTACCGACACACCTCCTGGATCGTCTTGCCGCTATCGGCCTCCCTCAAAATCCGCATTTTGTCTTCCGTCGTATACCGCTTGCCTCTCGTCTGGGTCCTTCTCTTGGCTCAGACTAACACATCAGGTGGCTCGAAAAAGCGAAGTCACGTCACCAAGGCGAAAAAGTTGTGACCCTGAGTTGTAACCTTTCGGGAAAATTTGGCGGTAATCGGCCGTAATTGGCGACACCCGAAGGGCGACGCAACCCATTGTGGCCCATTACTCTAAAGTGTCTGGCGACACTTGGCTGTATTTGCAAGGTCTGTGCTTGCGTTAGTCAGCAAACAGTCCCTTTCGGCCACTCAGGCGTCCTTGCAATACGCGCAGGGAGCTGACTTGGGCGCAAATCCCGCGAGCCCGCGCCTCCATTGCGCAGCGGCCGGGCTGGAAAAAACGTCGAAGACCGTCTGAAGCGCCACATGACCCAGAACATAAGGGGCCTGTGCTGGATGATCGCTGCGAAGGTTGCAACAGGGCATGACATTCCCGTTAAAATCCATGGTAAAATTCCTGAAGACGAAGAGACAGGGAGCCCTGCGCGTGAATCCCACGGGCCTCATCCAGACAATGCTCATGCCGCGGTCCACTCCCTCCTTATCTGGCCCGAAATCGTGACACCGGCCGTCCATGATCATGCTGGACGGTTTCTTGATGAAATCAACGAACACGCTGGTGCGCGTTTGTCGGCGGACCTCGAAATCCATCCCGATCCGTTCTGCGAATTGCCGGATTTGTTCCAAGGCCGCCCCCGCAGACCACACAATGCCTTCCGGCAGGTAGGTGCTGGTCGCCAGATAATTCACGCCCAAGGATTGCAGCCGCCGCACCTTCTCGTGACTCAAATAGTCGCCGTTGGTGACGATCTTCAAGAAGGCGCGCGGCAATAGGCGTCGGGCATCGGTTATGTAATCAAATATCTCCTCCCTTGCCAGGGGCTCCGAGTATCGCGAATAAGCAATCGTGCCGTCGTAGTCAATCTCCGCCAGTTCGGCGAGCACCTTGCGGTGGAGAGCGGGATCCAGCACCTGACGGGCGATCCTCCTGTCCAAAAAACTGTTGGGACAGAAGGCGCAGGCGCGATTGCAAAAGGCGTGAGGCTCAAACTCAACGTAGTTGACCAACGACTTGAACAACCGGCGTTTTGCCTCCCCCTCCAGCGTGCCTTCAAACACGCCCGGCTCCGCCAGACAGCGTGCCAACGAAACCCTTCCGGTCAACAGCGCGGCGAGCGTCTTGAACATCACCCCTCCCTCCAAACGTCCGAGAGAAACGCGCCAACCGCTTCCGGCCTGATTCGCTCAACACACAGGACGCTCGGCTGACTACAACGCCAACCGCAACCGGAAC
>CAZAAF010000036.1:0-13818 GCA_964482575.1 uncultured Verrucomicrobiota bacterium
CCGCCTCCGGGAGCCGTTGACTCCACCCCCGGCGGCGTGATACCGTTCGCGGCTTATTTTTAAAGGAAATGACCACCGACTATAAAGCAACACTGAATCTGCCTCAGACGGACTTCCCGATGAAGGCCGATCTGGTCACACGCGAACCCCAGATGCTGGCGCGCTGAGAGGCGGCCAAACTGTACGAAAAAATCCTCGAGGCACGGCAGGACGCGCCCGCGTTTGTGCTGCACGACGGTCCGCCGTATGCCAACGGCAACGTCCACATCGGCACCGCGCTCAACAAGATTCTCAAGGACGTGGTGGTCAAGGCCGCCTCGATGAGCGGCCATCGGGCGCCGTACGTGCCGGGCTGGGACTGCCACGGCCTGCCCATCGAGCTGAAGGTCCAGAAGGAACTGGAAAAAAGCCGGGAGAAGCTGACCTCGGCGCAGATGCGCGAGCGGTGCCGCCGCTACGCGGAGCATTACGTGGACGTGCAGCGGAAGCAGTTCAAGCGGCTGGGCGTGTTCGGCGATTGGGACCGGCCATACCTGACGATGACGCCCGAATACGAGGCCTCCATCGTCTCCACGTTCTTCAAGATGTGGCACCAGGGCTTCATCTACCGCGACACCAAGCCCGTGCACTGGTGCGTCTCGTGCCGCACGGCCCTGGCCGCGGCCACCGCCGAGGCGGAATACGCCGACCACAAGTCCACGTCGGTGTACGTGAAGTTTGCGGTCAAGGAGAAGCCGGGCCACTTCGTCATCATCTGGACGACGACGCCGTGGACGCTGCCGGCGAATCTGGCCATCGCCGTGCATCCCGAGTTTGACTACGTCTGGGCGCGCGTCGGCAATGAGACGTGGCTGATGGCGGAAGCCCTGCTGCCCGCCGTGACGCTCAAGGCCGGCGTGAACACCTACGAGGTGATTTCCAAGCAGAAAGGCCGCGAACTCGAGGCCGTCAACGGCCAGGGGATCGTGACGCGCCATCCGTTCATCGAACGCGACTCGCCGGTGGTCCTGGCCACGTACGTCACGCTGGACACGGGCACCGGCTGCGTCCACACCGCCCCGGGCCACGGCCTGGAGGACTACGACACCGGGCGGCGCTACGGCATGCCGGCGCTGTCGCCGGTGGACGATTCCGGCGTGTTCACCAACGACGCGGGCATCTTTGCCAACCAGCACGTGTTCAAGGCGAACCGGCCGATCGTGGAGTACCTGAAACAAATCGGCGCCCTGGTGGCCGAGGAGGAGATCGCCCACAGCTATCCGCATTGCTGGCGCTGCAAAAACCCGATCATCTTCCGCGCCACGGAACAGTGGTTCATCAACGTGGACCACAAGAACCTCCGCGACAAGGCGCTGCACGAAATCCAGAAGATCCAGTGGGTGCCGGCCTGGGGGTTCAACCGCATCCAGGGCATGATCGAGGAGCGGCCCGACTGGTGCATCAGCCGCCAGCGCGACTGGGGCGTGCCCATCCCGGTCATCAAGTGCGAGGCGTGCGGGTTTATCTTCGAGGAGGCACAGTACACCGACCAGCTCATCGCGCTGGTGGCGCGCGAAGGCGTGGACACGTGGTTCAAGCGCAGCGCCAACGACCTGCTGGCCGGCGTGCAGTGCCCGCGCTGCAAGCGGCCGACGGAATTCCACAAGGCCGCCGACATTCTGGACGTCTGGTTCGAGAGCGGCGTCAGCCACAACGCCGTGCTGCGCGCCCGGCCGGAATTGAAATACCCGGCGGACATGTATCTGGAAGGCAGCGACCAGCATCGCGGCTGGTTCCAAAGCGCGCTCTGGACCGCGCTGGCCACCGAGGGCCACGCACCGTTCAAGGCGGTCGTGACCCACGGGTTCCTGATGGACCTGGAAAC
Source organism: uncultured Verrucomicrobiota bacterium (assembly GCA_964482575.1). GTDB lineage: Bacteria > Verrucomicrobiota > Verrucomicrobiia > CAIQCK01 > CAIQCK01 > CAIQCK01. The sequence continues at coordinate 1,865 of CAZAAF010000036.1, forward strand.
GAAGAAGAAGGTCTCGAAATCCTACGGCAAACCGCAGGACAGCGACGTGTATGTCGGCCGGTTTGGCGCCGACGTGTTGCGTCTCTGGACGATCAGCGAGGATTACCGCAACGACGTGCCGCTGAGCGAGGAGATCATCGAGCGCGTGGCCGGCACATACCGCAAGATCCGCAACACCTTCCGTTTCCTGCTGGGCAACCTCAGCGATTTCGATCCCGCCAAGGACGCGCTGCCGGCGGCGCAACTGGAGGAACTCGACCGCTGGGCATTGAGCCGCCTGCAGGGATTGATCAAGGCCTGCCGCGAAGCCTATGCGAGCTACGAGTTCCATCGCGTCTATCACGGCGTCAACCAATTCTGCACAGTGGACCTGTCGTCGTTCTACCTCGACATCCTCAAGTACCTGCTCTACACGCTCGGCAAATACTCGCGCGAGCGCCGCAGCAGCCAGACGGTCATGCACGCGATGACCGTGGCGCTGGCCAAGCTGCTGGCGCCGGTGCTGCCCTTCACGGCCGACGAGGTCTGGCAATCCCTGCGTCCCGGCGGCGGCCGCGAGGCGCTGGACTCGATCCACCTGGCCCTGCTGCCCACCCATGACGACCGGTTGTTCGATGGCGAACTGGAGGCGCGCTGGGAGCGGCTGCAGGCGTTGCGGCAGACCGTGGCCGTCGAGTTGGAAAAGGCGCGCGCCGCGGGCACGATCGGCAAGTCGCTGGAGGCGGCCGTCACCCTCCGGGGTGGCGACGACGAAATGCAGGCGATGCTGAAGTATTTCGAAGCCCAATTGCCCGCGTTGTTTATTGTCTCGCAAGTGGCAATCGAGCTTGACCGCAAGGAGTCGTTTAGCGTAAAAGTCGCGCCCGCTTCGGGCCAGAAATGCGCCCGTTGCTGGCGGTGGGAGCCGTCGGTCGGGCAACACCCGGACCACTCGACGATTTGCTCGCGCTGTGTCAGCGTGGTGCTGACGCTGGCGAAACAAGACGGAAAGACTGTATGAAAAAGAAAACGACGAAGCCGAAGGCGGCCAAGAAACCGGTGAAAGCGGCCAAGCCGGCACACCGGCCGATGAAAGCGCCCACCGTCATCAAGTCGCTGGACACCACCGGCGGGGTGAAGAAAGCCCGGGGCGAGATGGCCAAGTATCAGCGGCTGTTGCTGAACCTGCGCGACCACGTGATCGATCAGATCAGCGGTCTGGCCGGCGAAAATCTCCGTCAGAATCCCCGCGAGACTGCCGGCGACCTCTCGGGCTACAGTTTTCACATGGCCGACACGGGCACCGACAATTTCGACCGCGAATTTGCCCTGAGCCTGGTCTCCAGCGAACAGGAGGCGTTGTATGAAATCGAGGGCGCCCTCAAGCGCATCGATCTGGGCACCTTCGGCACCTGCGAGTGCTGCGAGAAGGTCATCGCCAAGGAGCGGTTGATGGCCGTGCCCTTTGCGCGCATGTGCGTCCGCTGCCAGTCCGAAATGGAGCGCAACCACAAGCGCGTGGCCGTGCAGCCCGCCACGTTCGCCGAAATGACCGACGACGGCGGCGACGAGGAAGAGGAAGAGTAGAAACCGCGCTGGAGCGGTGACCGCGGGCCGGCCACCGGGAACCGATTCCCGGACCGTGCCCCGGGTCAGGCTGGCGATCTTATGAACGTGCTGGCGGTGACGATGCTGGTGGTGCTCGCGCTGGATCAGTGGACGAAGTGGCTGATCCTCCACCACATTCAACCGCATCACGAAATCCCCGTCATCGCGGGGTTCTTCAGCCTCACGCATGTGCTCAACCCGGGCGCGGCTTGGGGCATGTTCTCCCGGTTCGGACACAGCAACGCCATCCTCACCGCGTTTTCGATTGCCACCCTGGTTGTGCTCTGGTTGCTGCGCCGGTCGCTGGCGGCCACCAGCCTGCCGCATCGCATCGCGTTCGGCATGATCGTGGGCGGCATTTTCGGCAACCTGGCGGACCGCCTCCAGCACGGCAGCGTCGTGGATTTCCTCTACTTCTACCTCGGCAAGACCATCGGCTATTGGCCAGCGTTCAACGTCGCCGACAGCGCCATCTGCATCGGGGTGATCATTTATCTGGGGGTGACGCTGTGGCCACACAAGTCGCCCAAGGTTCCCGAACTGCCCGCCCATCGCAAGTTCGGCGTCCCGCCGCCCCAATAGCCGCTCCGCCATGAGCGACGCCGTGCCCCACGCTCCACTGTTTCTCGTCGGGCCCACCGCCGTCGGCAAGACCGCCGTCGCGCTCGCGCTGGCCGGCCGTCTCGACGCCGACATCGTCTCCGCCGATTCCATGCAAGTCTATCGCGGCATGGACATCGGCACGGCCAAGCCGTCGCCCGCCGAGCGCGCCGCCGTGCCGCATCATCTGGTGGACGTCGTCGAGGTCGGCGAGCGGTTTGACGTGGCCCGCTACGTCACCCTCGCCCGCGCCGCCATCGAGGACATCCAGCGACGTGGCCGGACACCCCTGGTCGTCGGCGGGTCCGGTCTCTACCTGCGCGCGCTCACGGAAGGGCTCGGCGACGCACCGGATGCCGATCCTGCCCTCCGCGTGGAACTCGAAGCGATGGGCCTCGACCGGGTCCTGGACGAACTCCGCCGCGTGGACCCCGAAGCCGCCGGGCGCATCGGCCCGCATAATTTTCGCCGCCTCGTTCGCGCCCTGGAAATCTGCCGGCTCACCGGCCGGAAAAGTTCCGACCTGCGCCGCGAATGGACCGCGGCCTCCGGAGCTTCCGATCCCCGGCCGTTGATGCACGGTCTGGAACGCGACCGCGCCGATCTCTACGCCCGCTGCGACGCCCGGGTCGAGGCCATGTTCCGCGGCGGCCTCGTGGACGAGGTCCGCTCGCTGTTGCCGCGGGGCCTCGCCGACAACACCACCGCCCGGCAGGCGCTCGGCTACAAGGAGGTCATTGCCCATCTCCGCGGCGAAACCACCCTGGCGGACACCGTCACGCTGGTGAAAACACGGACGCGGCAGTTTGCCAAACGCCAGCTCACCTGGTTCCGTCATCAGGCGCGCGTGGAATGGGTTCATCTCACCGCCGCCGAAGACGCCGCCGCCGTGGTCGATCGTCTGGCGGACTCCTTCCGGAAGACGGACCCCGCCTCCTGAGCCGCAACGCCCGCTGAAAAACGAAAGCGCGGGATTGCTCCCGCGCTTTCGTCGTTTTGAACTGGATTGCAGTCCCGGTTACGCCTTCGAGTCAGGACCGTATTCGTGCTTGCGATTGATGCCGGGCATCGGCACCGGGTACTTGCCGTCCGGACCGGCCTGCAACGGCGCGGGCGAGTTTTCCGTCAGCTTGTCCAGCCCCGGCGCGAACTCGTGGTCGCCATTGAGGATCTGGTCGAACGTGATGACCTGGCCGGTGTGCGCCGCCATGCGGCCCATCGAGGTGACCAGGCTCGCCTTGGCGCCCCGCTCCACCTCGTTGTAGGGCTTGTTGTTGCGGATCGCGTTGATGAAATCCATCCATTCGTTGTCGTAGGGATTCTGCTCTTCCTTCTCGAGCTTCGATTCCCACACCAGGTCCTCGGGCTTGGGCTGCTGGCCCTTGAAGATCGACGAGGGCAGGCCGCAGTCGCCGTGCTTGGAGCTGATCGCCGAGCCTTTGGAGCCGTGAATGTAGGTGTTGTAAATGTTCTCGCAGCCGTTGATGCAGCGGCCGTCGTAGAAGAACTTCGTCCCATCCTCGAACGTGTATTCCACCGAATAGGTGTCGAGGTTCTGGTCGATGTACTCGATGCCCTCGGGGCTCTTGCGGTAATGCCGGCCGCCCAGCGCCTGGGCCGACACCGGCCACGCGTTCTTCATCCAGCAGCAACTATCAATGCCATGGATGTAAAAGTCGCTGTAGTTGCCGCCGCTGGCCCAGAGGAAGCTGTGGAACCGCTGCACCTGGTAGCGCAGCTCGCTGACGCCTTCCGGCTTCGGCAGCGAGGAGAAGTAGCCGACCGGCCCATGCATGCGGTAGCCGCGCATCAGGATGACCTCGCCGATTTCGCCGCCGTGGATGCGCTTGGCCAGCTCCTGCATCGCCCGGTTGTGGCGGGACATGAGGCCGACGCCGACCTTGAGGTTCTTCTTCGACGCCTCCTCGCCCAGCGCGAGCATGCGCTTGGTCGTCGGGCCGTCCACCGTCACCGGCTTCTCCATGAACACGTTCAGGCCCTTCTGGATGGCGTAGGTGAAATGCACCCAGCGGAACGCCGGCGGCGTCGTGAGGATGACCACGTCGCCCGGCTTCAGGCAATCCATCGCCTTCTTGTAGGCGTCGAACCCGAGGAACTTCTTGTCGTCCGTCACCTCCACCATCGTGCTGATCTTCTTGTTCTTGCTGAGGGCGCCGTAGCTCTTCTGCTGCTTGTCCTCGAACACGTCCGCCATCGCCACGAGCTTGATCGGGCCGAGGGGGGCGGTGTTCAGGGCGTTCGCGACCGCGCCGGTGCCACGGCCGCCGCAGCCGACGATGGCGAGCTGGACGGTGTCGCCGCTGGCCGCATGGACGCGCGGGAGGACGGCACCCGCGAGCGCGGACGCCGCGGCGATACGGCCGGAGGTTTTGAGAAATTCACGACGGGTGGAGGAGGAAGGCATAGATTGGTTCATGGGGCGGATTGTTTTACGTGGAAACCGGGACAAGTCAACATCGGAAGTGTCAAATCTGACCGCAGCGAAACACCCGCGGAATGCGCGACATGCGCGGACGGGGGAAGCCGGAATGGAACGGCCCCAGCGCCGGCGGATGGCGATCCCCGCGAAGATTTGTTGGAAAACCGCCGCGCGGAGGGTAGAAAGGAAGGCGTCATGAGCAAACCCCTGGTCATCGGTCTTATCGGTTTTGGCAACATCGGCAGCGGCGTCGTGCGCACGCTGGCCGAACGTGCCGAGCTTATCCGTTCGCGCCTGCCGCGGCCGATCGTCCTCAAGACGATCGCCGACAAGGACACCACGACGCAACGCAACGCGCCCTACCGGCCGGAGCAGCTCGTCGGCGACGCGATGGCCATCATCAACGACCCCGAAATCGAGGTGGTGATCGAACTCGTCGGCGGCCAGGAACCGGCCCGCACGTTTGTCGAACGCGCGTTGCGCGCCGGCAAGCACGTCGTCACCGCGAACAAGGCGCTGCTGGCCGTGCACGGCCCGGAGTTGATGGCGCTGGCGGAGGAGAAGAACGTCGGCCTGCTCTTCGAGGCCAGCGTCGGCGGCGGCATCCCGATCATCCGCGCGCTGGAACAGGGCCTGTGCGCCAATGAACTGACCAGCGTGCAGGGCATTCTCAACGGCACCTGCAACTACATCCTCACCCGCATGGGCGAGCGCGAGCTGCCGTTCGCACAGGCGCTCGACGAGGCCAAGGCGCAGGGCTACGCCGAGCCGGACCCGACGTACGACATCGAGGGCTACGACACCGCCCACAAGATTGCCATCCTCGCCTCGCTGGCGTTCGGCATGGACATCCGGTTCAAGGACGTGTTCACGCAAGGCATCAAGCAACTCGAGCCGGCGGACATCAAGGCCGCGCGCGAGATGGGCTACACCATCAAGCTGCTCGGCATCGCCAAGCGCGAAGCCGCGGGCGCACCCGTCGAGGTGCGCGTGCATCCGACGCTCATTCCGCTCGATTCGCCGCTCGGCAAGGTCAACGGCGTTTTCAACGGCGTCCTCGTGGACGGCCGTCCCATCGGCACCACGACGTATTACGGCCGCGGCGCCGGCGCGGATGCGACCAGCTCCGCCATCATCAGCGACCTGATGGCGCTCGCCGCCGATGAGCGCGGGTTCAGCCGCTGGCGCGACAACCGTCTCCGGGTCCAACCCGGCGTCAAGGCGCTCAAACCGATGGACGCTCTGGAAACCCACTATTACATCCGGTTCACGATGGCCGACCGGCCGGGCGCGATGGCGACCATCGGCCGGGCGCTGGCCGACCAGGGCGTTTCGATCCGCTCCATGATCCAGCACCAGAGCGACGAATCCGGCAGCCGGCCTGCGACGATCTCCATCGTCACCCATCTCGCGAAGGAAAAAGGCATCCAGGCGGCCATCGCGGCCATCGAAGGCCACGAGATGAGCGCCGCGAAGGCGTTCGTACTGCGGGTGGAAGAATAGCCGTCGGGCAAAACAACGAACGTGGCCGCCGGGCGGGGATTATTTCCGGCGGCGGAACCAGCCGACGACGGCGAATGAGCTGAGCAACAAAACCCACGTCTCCGGTTCCGGCACGGCCAGGACAAAGTTGCCGCCGACCCATCCGGGGGTTTCTTCCTTGGAGCCGCTGGGACCGTACGGGTCGTTGTTGGTGGCGTACGTTCCCAAGGCCTGGGAGGCCGTCAATCCCGATTCCATGCCGCCGGCCCAGGCAGCGGCATAGCCATCGTCCCACGACAGCTCATTCCATGCCGCGGCCCAGGAGACAAAGCGGTTCGTATTGCCGCTGGTGATCCCCAGGCTGTTGGCCATGTCCTGGGCATAGCATTGCGTGAGGACATACGCATCCCAGACGGGGGTCTTGCTGAGGATCGGCGCCAGGTAGGTTGTGAAATTGGTCGAGTAGATGAGTTGATCGTTCCACGCGCACAGCGAACCACTGCCCATCACCGGCGGATCGGTCTGGGAACCATGGTCGAACGACCAGAGGAAGAAGCTGTCCTGCCCGCTGACCATGCGGCTGCCGATGGTCTGAAGCACGTTTGCGAAGTCGTTGGTGGTCGCGGCGCTGATGTGGCCGCCGGCACTGACGATCATGCTCCAGTCCGAACTGACCCCGCTGGAACGGTCAATGGCCGGGTCGGTGCCATCCGCGAACATCACGTACACATTATCCACCTTGTACTTCCACACATTCACGATGTCCTGCCACATCCGCAACGTGTTGTCGTAATAGCGGTCGTAGTTGTTGACCGCATTGTAGCCGCCGCTGAACACCAACGCATAGCTTTCCGCCAAGGCGGGAATGGCCGGGAGCAGAAGGACCCCGAGAAGAGTCATCCGGGTCATCCATCGGGCCAAACGCGTGTGCACTCCTTTTCTGTCCGTCATTTTGGAAATATTTCCGTGCGGGCGGATTGTAACCGGCGTTCCCCAACCAGCAAGATGAAAGGCATCGGGAACGGCGGTGGAAACGGGCTGGAGGCCGTTACGAGCCCCCCCCCCTGTCGTTCCAACGCTCCCGGAAAAAACAACGCCGCGATACCGCCCCGGACTTCCGGGACGGATCGCGGCGTTTCAGTTCTGAAGGCGGCCCCGAAGGGGCCGCGGTTTACTTGAAGTTTTCCGCGACGAACGCCCAGTTCGCCAGCTTCCAGAACTTCTCCACGTAGCCGGCGCGCGCGTTGCGATAGTCGATGTAATAGGCGTGTTCCCAGACGTCGCAGGTCAGCAACGGCTGCTTGCCGGTGGTGAGCGGGGTGCCGGCGTTGCTGGTGCTCTCGATAGCAAGGGCGCCGTCGGGATTCTTCACCAGCCAGGCCCAGCCGGAGCCGAACGTGCCCACGGCGGTGGCGGCGAATTTCTCCTGGAACTGCGCGAAGGAACCGAACGTCTTCTTGATCGCATCGGCCAGCGCGCCCGTGGGCTCGCCGCCGCCCTTGGGCGACAGGCAGTTCCAGTAGAACGTGTGGTTCCAGACCTGGGCCGCGTTGTTGAAGAGACCGCCGGGAGCGGCCTTCTTGACGATCTGTTCCAGCGTCAGGTTTTCAAATTCCGTGCCCGGAACGAGCTTGTTCAGGTTGGCGACGTACGTCGCGTGGTGTTTGCCGTAATGATAGTCGATCGTCTCGGCGGAGATGATCGGCGCCAGTGCGCCCTTGTCGAACGGCAATGCAGGCAGTTTGTGTTCCATGGTGAATGACTCCTTTAAACGACTCTTTTTGGATTTCTTATGTTAAACGCCGCGCAATCTAGACGACGCGCGCGGCCGGCGCAAGTGGACCGGCCAAAAAAACGCGAAACTGCGAAGAAAAACCCGGCGTCCCGGCGCTGAATCCGGGGTCTTCCGGCGAGGATAGTCCCGACTCCCTAGGACCGCTGCAACTCCAGCCAGAGCGCGCGGTAGTACTTCATCAGGCGCACCGGGTCCGTGGTCTCGGCAATTTCACAGAGAGTGAAGCGGTCGTAGTTGATCTCCTTGAAGCAGGCGAACAGCTCGCGCCACGGATAGGTGTCTTTGCAGAGTTCGTTGATGTGGCAGCTCTTGATGTCTTTGGCGAGAAGCTTGAAGTATTCCTTCACGGAGCCGTTGACGACATCGCCGGGGTTGGAGTTCCAGCAGGCGCCGACGTTGCGCTGGTCGCAATGATCCAGGATCTCGCGAATATGCGGCGGGTGGGAGCTGTCCTTGCCGTGGACTTCGAGCCAGATCTCGACGCCGAGATCGGCGGCGGTCTTGCCGCATTCGGCGAGGGACTTGCCAATCTGCTCCAGCGTCTTGTGGACGGGCACGTCCTTGGGGAGGCCGTTGGGACGGACCTTGACGCCACGCGCCCCGATGTCGGCGGCGAGCTTGGCGAACCCGGCGCAGGTGTCGATGTTCTTGCGAACGACGGCGGGGTCGGGCGAGTGGAACTCGCAAACGGAGCCGAGCCCCCAAATGGTGAGGCCGCCGTCGGCACACCGCTGCTTGACCTCCTTGCGCTGCTCCGGCGAGAGCGACGGCTCGACACCGTGGGCGTGCGTGGTGCGAAACTCGACGCCCTCAAAGCCGGTGGCCTTGCAGTTCTTGATGACGGTGGCGAGGTCCCACTTCGGGGCGAGGTTGTAGGTGACGAGTCCGAGTTTCATCGCGAAGCTCCTTTCCGGGGCATCAGGGTTTGGCGGGCGCGGGCTTGGGCGCGGCGGGTTTGCGCGGCGGCTTCGAATCGAGATTGGCCTTGAGTTCGTCCTCGGTGGGGCTGGACTGCACGCCGTCGGCGGGCACCTCGACCCTGGCGATCCAGAGGATGGCGTTGAGCACGATCTTGCGGAAATCGCCGTTGGCCCAGTTCCGGTGGTAGTGGCCGCCGGTGAAGCCGAACCCGCGCGAGCCGCCGGTGTTCTCCGCGACCCACATCATGTGCTGCGGCTCGCCGTTCTTGACGGCGTCGCGCGCGGCGGGGTTGCCCTCGTGCGGGCCGTCCTTGCGCTTCATCGTGCTCTCCGGCGCGACGGCCGAGAGGATGGCCGTGACGCCCTTCATGCCCTCGCGGAAACGCATGTGGAAATACCATTCGTCATTGATCTTGAACGGTTTGACGCCGCGCGTGACGGGATGGTTGGGCAGCGTCTTGTAGTCGGCCTCCCAGTGGGGGTTGACGGACCAGTTGATCTCGAAGCAGCCGCCGATCCAGTCGAGGAACTCCTTCTGGCCCTTTGAAATCGTCGGTTCGCAGGCGTAGTGGACGACGCCGAAGCCGACGCCCTTCTTCACGAGCGCGTCGAGCTGCTGGAGACGGTCGCCCTGGAGCGCCGGATGGCCGCCACCGCCGTCGCTGTAGATCAACACCGCCGCCGCGCCGTCGAACTCACCCGGCTCCGGCCACTCGCCGCTCAGGTGTTGGGTGACCGTCACGCCGGGAACGCCGGCGAGGCATTTCTTGAAGAGCAGCACGCCGGCGTTGTGCTCGTGCTCGCCGGGACCGTGGCTCGGCCGGCCGGCGATGAGGATGATCTTCGCGTCGCCCGCGGTGGCCAGGGTCAGGGAGGCGAAAAGGGTCAGAACGGCGAGAAGCGGTTTGTTCATGGGGCCGGAGTGTGCCACGGCGCGGGAAATTATCAAGCGCGGGCCGATGCGCCAAAGGTCGAACCGGCCGGACCGCCCGACGGACGGCGATGCCCGGAATCGCCGGCGCCATTTTCTCCTTTTCATCCGGCGGCGTTCTCTCAACACTACGCCCCGACGTTCGGTCGAACTGAAAGGACCCGATCATGTTGAAGCAAGGCATCCTGAACCCGGCGATCAATTCGCTCCTGAGCCGCGTGCGCCACACCAACACACTGGTGATCGCCGACCGCGGTTTCCCGTTCTGGCCGGGCATCGAGACGGTGGACATCTCGCTGGTGGACGGCGTGCCGACGGTGCTGCAGGTGCTGGCCGCCCTCCGGCCCAATTTCGTCATCGGCCGCGCGTTCATGGCGGAGGAGTTCATCCGCCACAACCACAAGAAGGTGCGGGACGCGTTCACCCGGACGCTGGCCGGCGTGCCGTTCGAGTTCGAGCCGCACATTGAATTCAAGAAACGCGTGCCGCGCGCCATCGGCCTCATCCGCACGGGCGACACGGTCCAATACGCCAACATCATCCTCGAATCCGCCTAGAGCCTCTCCCATGACTGAATCCCTTTTCCGCGAAGCGGTGGCGCAGCTCGACGCGCGCACCCTGGACGAACGCCTGGCCGCGCTGGTGAAACTGCGCGGGCTGGAACAACGCGGCGCCCTGGGTTCCCTGCCACCGATCGGCCCTGCGTTGCCGTCCTACGACCACGTCCACACCTGCGCCTCCTACGGCGACGCCGCGCCCGGCGTTTATTCGGTGGCGCGGATGGTGTGGGCCGCGCACGAGGCGCGTGCGTTCTCGATCCTCAGTGTGGAACACGAATCGGTGGCGCACATGGACGAGGCGGTCCAGGCGGCCCGGATCGTCAACCGCGGCATGGAGTCGCCGCTGCGGCTCGCGCTGGCGGTGGAGTTCAAGGCGCCCATCGCACTGAACGACGACATCGCGAGGACGTTCAGCGACGCGATGCTGAAGGCGTGGGGCCAGGGCGAGGCGGCGTGGGTTGTGGCGGTCGGCGCGCGGCGCACGCCGGAACTGGAGCGGCTGGTCCGCCAGTTTCAGGAGGCCAAGCGCGTGCGCGCGGAGCAGCAACTGGAGAAGCTGAACCGTCACCTGAAGCTCCAGCGGCCCATGCGGCTCTCCTCCATCCTCACGCCCGAGGGCAACGTCACCGACCGGCAGTTGACGCTGGCGGTGGCGCGGGCCGAACTGGGCGATGTGGACGAGAAGACGCTCGCGAAGTGCGGCGGCGAGGTGCGGAAGATGTTGAACCCGGGCGGGCCGGCGTACGCGCCGTTTCCGCCGGGCCTGCCGGTGTACCAGGAGCTGGTCGGCCAGCTCGCGCGCTGGGGCGCGCTGCCGACGTTCACCGCGCAGCTCCGCGAGCAGACGCTGGAGGCGTACATGCCCACGTTGAAATCGTGGGGCATGGCGGCGCTGGACACCGCGGGCATCGAGCCGTTCGAGCCGAACGCGGCGCGCGACATCGCGACGTTTGCGCGGCTGGCACAGCAATACGGATTCGCGTTTTTCGGCGGCTCGGATTATCGCGGCGTCGGCACCGGCTGGCAGGAGCACGCGCCGTGGATGGAACATCCGCTGATTCGCGCCTCGATCGAGCGCGTGGCGTACCGGTTTTGATTTTTCGGATTTCAGTTTTTGTGGTTTGTGCCGAAGAGCAACCACAGAGGTTCGTCATCAAACCCATCGGCCAACGGAGCATCGGACTGGCGTTCGCGGTCTGCGCGTGCCTCGCCCGGGGCGCAGAGCCGGGCGTGGACGCTCCCTCGTTGTTTGCGTGGCTCAAGCAACAACCCGCGCCGAGATCATCGCCATCGGTCCGGGCGAACTCGCCGACGCCCGTCACCCGCCCGATGCCGAAGCCGGCCAAGGTCCAGGCGTCCTTCGAATACGACCTGACGCCCGCCGCGCCGGGCAAGGAAACCTCCCGCCTGCTCGATGTGAAGCTGCTCCCGGCCACGGGAACCTCCGAGTGGGTGCAGTCCGTGGCGAACAGCCAGGACCGGGACCTGCTGGCCCCGTGGGAACGGCAGCGAATGGATTCCGGCCGGTGTATTGAACGCTCGCCGGGCAGCGACGGTCTTACGCACTGGTGAGCGCGGTCACGGAGCCGGTGGGTTCTTCGGCTCGACCTTCTTCACCTTCCCCGCGGCGAATTTCGCC
>CAZAAF010000036.1:13828-15303 GCA_964482575.1 uncultured Verrucomicrobiota bacterium
GGACGCGCACGTCCCGGTTCTCCAGCACGGCACGGCTGAAGACGCGCCGCAACGGGCGGGCGAACGACTCCGGGTCGTTGTGATGCGGACGGAATCCCACCTGCATCATGGCGGTGACGAAATGCTGGATGGCGCGCTCCACTTCGAGGTCCGGCGCGAGATCGAGTTTCGGCCCGGCCACTTTGCCAATGCTCCCCAGGAAGATTTCGTAGGCGATCACCTGTACGGCCTGCGAGAGATTCAGCGACGGCACGCGATGGACCGCCGGCACGGTGGTGCAGAGATGGCAGCGGCCGAGTTCGTTGTCGTACAGCCCCTTGTCCTCGCGGCCGAAAACGATGCCGACGCGGAATTTCTGCGACACCTCGACGAGGTGCGGCACAATCTCGCGGATCGGCTGGACCTGCGGGACACCGACGTCGCGCGAGCGATGCGTGGTGCCCACGAGCCGGTGGATGCCCTCGAACGCCTCGTCGATCGAGTTCACCACACGAGCGCCCTGCAACACATCGTCCGCGCCGTGCGCGAAGGCCACGGCCTGCCGGTGGTCCTTGAACGCGCAGCCGCCGACCACGATGAGCTCGGTGAACCCCATCGTCTTGATGGCGCGCGCGGCGCTGCCGACGTTGCCGGGCGTCTGCGGCTCGACGATGATAAAAGCCACGTTGGCCAGGTTGCGCGGGATCGCCAGGTCGAGGACTTTGTGCGAAGGTTTTTTCATCCGGGTCGTTTCGCGGACCGCCAGCCATCCGTGGCAACGGAGGCGGACGGTCCGGACCGGTCCTTGTTACCGGCTCAACGTCCCCTTCGTGCTGGGCACGCCCTGCACGCGTGCATCGCACTGGCAGGCGAGGTCGAGCGCCTTGGCCAGCGCCTTGAACACGCCCTCGATCATGTGATGCGGCTCGCGGCCGGCCTGGATGACGATGTGCAGGTTCATCGCCGCGCTGGTGGCGAACGCGCGCAAGAACTCCTCCACGAGCTGCGGCACGAACCGCTCGCCCGCCGTGCGGCCAATCACCGCGCCGCCGGTTTTCGTCAGCCGTTTGCCCTCATACACCAGCACCGGCCGCCCGCTGAAATCGAGCGTGGCCTCCACGCGCGCCTCGTCCATCGGCACGCGCGACCAGCCGTAGCGCTTGATGCCGCGCTTGTCGCCGAGCGCCTGCGCGAACGCCTGCCCGAGCGCGATGCCGCAATCCTCGACGGTGTGGTGAAAATCGATCTCGAGGTCGCCCTTGCAACGCAACCGCAGGTCGCAGAGCGAGTGCTTCGCCAGCAACGTCAGCATGTGGTCGAAAAACGGGATGCCCGTCTTCACGTCGCCCTTGCCGCGACCGTCCACGGTCAGCGCCAGGTCGATCTTCGTTTCTCCGGTGTATCGTTTGATGGTTGCCGTACGTTTCATGGAACCTCCGCCAGTATGCCCCGGGTGGCCGCGAGCAGTTTGTCCACTTCCTTGTCCGTGCCGATGG
>CAZAAF010000037.1:0-15169 GCA_964482575.1 uncultured Verrucomicrobiota bacterium
AGGAAGCCATGGATGGTTTTGCGGTGGCGGACGTGGAGACCAAACAACTGCAGCTGTTCAATCCGCGGTCGTGTCGCATGCTCGGGTACAGTGCCGGCGAGATGGCCGGATTGAGCCTGGCCGACCTTCATCCGGCGGAGGAAGCGCCGCGAATCCTGGAGACGTTTACCAAGTGTGTTTCCATGGGAATCCCGCTGGTACCGGACGTGCCGGTACGTCGCAAAGATGGCTCGGTCTTCTATGCGGACTTCGCGGTAAGTGCGTTGACGATGAACGGGCGTCAATGCGTTCTGGGTATCTGCCGTGATATTACCGAACGCAAACAGACCAGGGAAGCCCTGCAGCGTCAACTGGAGGTGGAGACGTTTGTGGCGTCCGTTTCCAGCCGGCTCGCCAACACCGCACCCAACGAGGCGGACACCGTCGTCACGGACGTCCTGGGCGGTCTCGGCCGGCTCATGCGGACCGACCGCTGTTATCTCTTCCGCGTCTCTGAAGATCTTGCCACGGCCCACAATACACACGAGTGGTGCGGGCCCGGCGTGCGTTCCCAGCTCGCCGAAATGCGCGATGTGCCCACGACCCTGTTCTCGTGGTACTTGGAACGACTGCGCGGAGGCGAACCGTTGCTGTTGCGGCGCCGGGCCGATCTCCCGGCCGAGGCCGTGGCGGAAAGACGACTGTCCGAATTGGACAGCACCGTGTCTTCGGCGCTGGTTCCCATCCGCCACTCCAACCGGTTGATCGGCCTCATCGGATGTGAAACCACGCGGACCGAGCGCGGCTGGGGCGATGACGACGTGCGGTTGCTGCGGACCATTGGCGAGTTGATCACCGATACTCTTACGCGGGCCCAAAGCGAAAAGGCCCTGCGCGAGTCGGAAGCCAAGTACTCCAGCCTGCTCCAGAACATGACGGATGCCTTCGCCGTCGTGGACCTGATGGGACGACTCCAGAATTTCAACCAGTCCTTCACTGCGATGCTCGGCTACTCGGACGACGAACTCCGGCACCTGACCTATCGGGACTTCACACCGGAAAAGTGGCACGCGTTCGAATCCCACATCCTGCAGGAACAGGTCATCCCGACGGGCTCGTCGGCTGTTTACGAGAAAGAATACCGTCGTAAAGACGGGTTGGTTTTCCCGGTTGAACTGCGCGTGTTTCTGATCCGGGACGCGGCCGGACGGCCTGCAGGCTTGTGGGCCATCATCCGCGACATCACGGAACGCAAGCGGGCCGAGGAGATGCAGCGGCAGATCTTTCAGCGGCTGGAGTTGGCGACGAACGCCGCGAACCTGGGCCTTTGGGAATGGGATTTGACGACAGGCCGGGGGTACGCCTCGCCCATCTGGAAACGCCAGCTTGGCTACGCGGAGAATGAGATCTCCAGTCTGCACGCGGAATATGAAAACCGTCTGCACCCCGAGGATCACGACCGGGTGATGGAAGAGGACCGCCGCTTCCTGATGTCGTCTGCCACGCAGCTCGAAAAGGAATTTCGCATGCGGCACAAGGACGGCAGCTACCGCTGGATTCTTTCCCGTTCCCAACTCAGGCGCGACGCGCAGGGCAAGCCGTTGCACATCGTCGGCCTGCACATTGATATCACGGATCGCAAACAGGCGGAACAGGCGCTCCGGGAGAGCGAAGACCAGTTGCGCATTGTCCTGGACAACTCGTGCGACGCCATCTATCGGATGAACCTGCAGACCGGCCAATACGATTTCTTCAGCCAGGCGGTCACGGAGTTGACCGGATACTCGATCGACGAACTGTTTGCCAAGGGCCTGAGCGGCGTTTTGAATGAAGTCCATCCTGAAGATTTGCCATCCGTCAGGAGCGCATTGGAAGAAGCCCGAACAACCGGGACGGTGAACGGTCATCTGGAATACCGGTTCAAGCACAAGAACGGGGAGTATTGCTGGCTTTCCGACCGGTTTACCATCGTTGCGGATGCCAACAATCGCCTGCTCTATTGGGTGGGTGTCTCTCGGGACATCACCCAACGCAAGCAGGCGGAGCAGGTGATCAAAGCACTCAACGAATCGTTGGAGCAACGCGTGGCGGAGCGCACCGGGGCGTTGCGTCAGAGCGAAGAACAGTACCGGGTTCTGATTGAGACCACCAATACCGGTTTTGTGATCCTGGACATGGAAGGCCGGGTCGTGGACGCCAATGCGGAATACGTCCGGCTGACCGGTCATTCCCGGTTGGAGGAAATTCGCGGCCTCCCCGTAACAACATGGACGGCCCCACACGATCTGGGGCGAAACGTCGTCGAGGTGGAAAACTGCGCCCAACAGGGGTTCATCCGGAACCTGGAAATTGACTATGTCGGTCCCCAAGGGCACATCACCCCCATTGAGATCAACGCAACGGTCATCGGCAAGGGGGATGACGCCCGCATCCTCTCGCTGTGCCGGGACATCACCGAACGCAAACGCGCGGAGGAGGCCTTGTTTCAGAATGAGGAGAAATTCCGGAGGATCGCCACCCATATCCAGGATGTGCTCTACAGCGTGGACGTCGAGGCGCAGGAGTTCCGCTACCTGAGCCCGGCCTTTGAGAAAATGCTCGGCTATACGGAGGAGGACATCCGCACCATGGGAGGCCGTGTGGCCTTCTTGAACCAGGTTGTCGAGAACCAAGCCATGAACCCCGGGGACCGGGTGCGGCGGCTGGAGCGATTGAAGTCGCAGCCCAAGGAGGGCATCGCTTTCCGTGACGAGGAATGGTGGCGTTGCAAGGACGGGAGCTTGAAATGTCTCGCGGACCGCTGGATGCCGGTGTACGAGTCGGGCCGTCTGGTGTCCACGGAGGGCTCCTTGAGCGACATCACCGCGCGCAAACGCGCCGAGGACGAGTTGCGGCAAAGCGAGAAGCAATTCCGCGCGGTTTTCGAAACCGCCTCGGTGGGCATGGCGCAAACCGATCCGCAGACCGGGCGGTTCCTGCGTATGAACCAGAAGATGTGTTCCATCACGGGATTCTCGGAGGACGAGTTATTGACGCGCCGCGTGTCGGACATCACCCATCCCGATGACCGGGAACGCGACTGGGCGATGTTCCAGCGCGTGGTCAGAGGCGAGGCCCCCAGCTACCGGATCGAAAAACGATATGTGCGCAAGGACGGTGCGGTGGCCTGGGTGAGCGTAAACATGACCGTCATCCCGGATTCCTCCGGCCAGCCTGCCCGAACCCTGGCCACGATTGAAGACATCACCGAGCGCAAACGCGCCGAGGTGGCGTTGACCGAAAGTGAACAGCGATACCGCTCGCTGGTGGACAACCTCAATGTCGGCGTTTATCGAAACTCGCCGAAGTTTCATGGACGCTTTCTCCAGGTCAACCCCGCGCTCGCCCGGATGCACGGCTACGATTCCGTGGACGAGTTCCTGAAGAAGAGGATCACCGACCACTACGACAATCCTGCCGACCGTGACGTCTTCCTGGCATCCCTGATGAAAACAGGTGCGGTGACCAACCACGAGGTGCGCCTGAAGAAAAAAGACGGCACCACCATTTTCTGCGCCGTGACCGCCAAGGCTCATTATGGTCCCGATGGACAGGTGGATTGGATTGACGGTGTCATCGAGGACATTACCGAGCGCAAACGGCTGGAGCGCCAGTTGCTGGAGGTTAGCGAACGCGAGCAACGCCGCATCGGCCAGGACCTCCACGACGGCCTTTGCCAGCACCTGGCGGGCGTCGGTTACATGAGCAAGGCGTTGGCCAGGAAACTGGATGGCGCAAGCCGGCCTGAGGCCGAGGACGCCCGCACCCTGGCCGATTTGATCCGTCAGGCCATCGCCGACGCGCGCGCGACCGCCAGCGGACTCTACCCGGTGAAGGTGGAGACCAACGGCATCATGGCCGCCCTGCAGTCGCTCGCCGCCAATGTCGAAAGCCTCTTCCGAATCCAGTGCGTGTTCCGATGCGATCCGCCGGTTCTTCTCGAGGACAATGACACGGCCATCCATCTCTATCGCATCGCACAGGAATCCGTGAACAATGCCCTGCGTCACGGCAAAGCCGGGCATGTCACCATCACCCTCGCCGAAGCCGGCCCTCAGGCCACGCTGACCGTGTATGACGACGGCCAGGGGCTGCCCGACCCGCTGCCCGCCCGCCGCGGTATTGGCCTGGACATCATGCAGCACCGCGCGCGAATGATCCGCGGCACCCTAGACATCCGTCGCGCGCCTGAAGGCGGGACCATCCTGACGTGTTCGTTTCCCTTAACCCATGTCGTTTGACCGGAGGATTATCATGCCCCCCAAAACAACTTCCACACCCAAGCGCAAAGCACGCATCCTCATTGTGGACGACCATCCGATTGCACGCCAAGGGCTGGCGCAACTGATCAACGAAGAACCGGATCTGGTCGTGAGCTGGCAGGCCGAAAGCGCCGAGAAGGCGCTGCAACTGATCAGCACCGACACCCCCGATCTGGCTATCATCGATATTTCCCTGCGGGATTCCAGCGGCCTGGAATTGGTGAAGAATATCAAGGCCCAGGCAGCGGGGGTGCCGATTTTGGTGTTTTCCATGCACGAGGAATCGTTCTTCGCCGAACGGGCGTTGCAGGCCGGGGCTCTCGGCTATCTCACCAAGCAGGAGCCAACCGAGTCGATCCTGGTGGCCATCCGGCGCATTCTCAACGGCGACATTTATCTCAGCGACCAGATGACCAGCTGGTTGTTGAAGAAGGCCGGCGGAAACCGCGCCGGATTGCTGCAATCGCCGATCCGCGTACTGAGCGACCGAGAACTGGAGATGTTTCAACTCTTTGGCCGGGGCAAGAGCCCGCGTGAGATTGCCGCCAGCCTGCACCTCAGTCCCAAGACCGTCGAAACACACCGTTCGAACATCCTGCGAAAACTCAAGTTGAAGAACGCGGTGGAACTGGTCCGCTATGCCTGCCAGTGGGCCAACAGCGGACATTGAGGTTTCCGCGGCGCGTTTTTCAGGCGGGTGGGCTCCTTGAAAAGGGGCGATGAACATTCCTAAGGATTTTACCTAGGGCAGAATCAGGTTTTTACCCATTGCACCCCGTCCATGCGTTGCCCAAGCTTGGCCTCGGCAGTCCGAGACGTAGGCTGACGGGTGGGGATGGATGTTTTGACCGTGGGGACGGTCCCGTCAGGCATACGGTGGCAGCGCTCGACCGGGGGGAAGGCGCTGCCGCAAAAGGAGGCAGACATTTGATCGCCTGAGGAGACGGCAGGAAGCGAATTGGAGGGTGGGGTCGCTTTCTGCCGTCAGGCGATTAAAGCCACACCCTGCCCCCTCTGAAACACCAGGGAAAAACGTTCCATCCTGGCAGCTTTTCTTGCCCCTCCCACCAGGCTCGCGTGACCGTCAACCTCCGGTGGTTTTCGCAGCGGTTTCCTGGCGCCATCGCCGCCACGCGGTTCGATACTTGGCCACCCAGTCCACCAAGGCACGCTCGAAGCCGATGTCGTGCCCCGCTTTTTCACTTTCCAACCACTTGTGTCGCAAAATCTCTTCGCGCTCGGCGATAAACTCTTTGTACAACGAAGTCTGTTTGACCCAATCGTCGGGTGCGGTTTGCAGGCCTTTGTCTGATTTGATGCCGTTGTCCATATACCCGTTTACCTCTCGGAGTAAGCAAATCTCAGCTTGCATCCTCATTCTATCAGAGCGGCTGGCAGCGCGCAACAGTCGCTTCATCCAAAAAACTCGGTCGTCACCTGGAGCCGGCGGGCAACGCTTTGACGGTCGCCGGCTTGGCGGTTCCCGCGGCCGGCAACGCTCGCACGGGTGGCCGGTGGTTGCCGGAGGAAAGTTCCAGTTCCCTCAGGAGCGCTCGCGCCCCGGCCGGCGGCGCCACTTTGCCGCCGAGAATGTCCCCGGCGTCCACCGCACGGCCGTAGTATTCGGCGTTGCGCTCGTTCTTGGTGATGATGACCGTGCCTTCCAGCGAAACGCCGGCGAACGCACCCTGGCTCCGGCTGTAGGTGTAAACGGCGGCCGTGGGCAGCACGCCGGCGGCCGTGTGCCGGCCCACCGGGCCGGCGGCGACGCTGAGATCGCCCCCCAACTCGAAGTTGCCGCCTTGGGCGAATGCGCGCACCGCGGAGGGCGTGTTGAGCACGATCACGAATTCCGTGGCCTGAACACCGATTTGCAGGCCGAACCCGGCCCCGCCGGTGCCGATGCCGGACGGGCCCGACCAGCCGGACGGGGTCCGCGCCACCACCACGCCTTCACCGCCGCGCGCGCTGAAAATGAACCCCGCCTTGACCACCGTCAGGATGGCGATGCCCTTGGCGTCGCGCAGGACTTCCTCGGGAATGGAATCTTCGGGGATTTGCTTGAATCGTTTGATCACGAGGACCGCCTGGTCCACGGACTGCTGCAACGTTTCCGCCTGCAACGGCGCGGCGGACAACATCAGCGCCACGACCCCAATGAATAGGCTCCCCAGGGGTGTTTTCGTTGCTAGCCTCATTTAAATACGGCACCAGCCGCAAAAAATGCAACACTCAGGCCGCGGGAGGTGTGGCGGGCGGCGGGGCGGTGGGCGCGGGGTCGGTCGGAATCGACGGCACCGTGGATTCGGCCGGGGCCGCGACGGGGGCCAGTACCGGCGGCACGGCGGCGGCCTCTCCGGCGCGCTGTCGTTTGAGAAACTCCTTTGCCAGCGCCGTGTACGCGGTCGCGCCGGCGGAATGCTTATCGTAATGGATGATGGGTTTGCCGAAGCTCGGGGCCTCGCTCAAGCGCACGGTGCGCGGAATGACGGACTTGAAAACCTTGTCCGCGAAATGCTTCCGCACCTCTTCGAGCACCTGGTGCGCGAGGTTCGTGCGGCTGTCGAACATTGTCATCACGATACCCTCGACGTCCAGCGTCGGATTCGCGCCGCTGCTGCGCAGGTGCTCCACCACCCGCAGGATCACCGTCAGCCCTTCCAGCGCGTAGTATTCGCATTGCAGCGCGATGATGATGCGATCCACGCCGACCAGCGCGTTCATCGTGAGGATGCCGAGCGACGGCGGGCAGTCCACGAAAATGAAATCATACGCTCCCGCGGCCTTGATCGGCTCCAGGGCCATTTTGAATCGCTCGAGGAACCGCTCGGCGCGCGGCACGTCCACCTCCGCCGCGGCGAGGTCTTCCTCGCTGGGAATGAGGTCGAGGTTGGGGAATTCCGTCTGCCGGATGAGCGCGGAGAGGGGCTGGCCCTGCAACAGCGCGTTGTACACGCTGTGACCCTCGAGCTTCTCCTGGCCCAGGCCGCTGGTGGCGTTGGCCTGCGGATCGAAATCAATGACGAGCACGCGTTTGCCCGCGTCGGCGAGACACGCCGCGAGGCTCAGGACGGTCGTCGTCTTGCCGACGCCGCCCTTCTGGTTGGCGAAAGCGAACGATTGAGTTGGCACGCGCGCATCCTAGAGGCCGGCGTCCAAAGTGCAACCCCGTTTTGCAGGGCAGCTAAAAATGAACGGACGGCGACGCATGGACGGTTCGCCGACAGGGAGGTGTGCTGCGACGCAAAGACACGGCCAGACGCGCGTCAAAGCTTCATTTCGGCCGGTTCGTTCCATCAATGCCTTTTTCAGTAGACGACCCGGCGAAAGTCGCCCGTGACGGCAGCCCTTGGTGTGCGGATGCCGGACCACGGCGTGTGCCGGTTGATTGAAAGCGAATCAGGTGTCGTGCGAACTCTTGCAGTTTGAGTCTGCACGCCTACACTGGACTCATGCCCCGACACACATCACAGATCACGCGGCTGCTGGGCATCATGGCCCGGCTGCGCGCGCCGGGCGGCTGCCCCTGGGATCGCCAGCAGACGCACGCCTCCATCAAACTCAATCTCATCGAGGAAGCCTACGAAGCCCTCGATGCCATCGAGTCGCGCAACGACGCGGATTTGGTTGAGGAACTCGGCGACCTGTTGCTGCAGGTGGTTTTTCACGCGCAGATGGCGAAGGAAAAAAAGCGTTTCGACTTCGAGGACGTGGCGCGGGCCATTGCCGACAAGCTCGTGGCGCGGCATCCGCACGTCTTCGGCACCCGTAAGCTGCGCACGGCCGGCCAGGTGCTCGACCAGTGGCACAAGCTCAAGCACGCCGAGAAGAAGCACCGGCGGCCGTCCGTCACCGACGGCGTGCCCCGCCATCTGCCGGCGTTGATGCGCGCGCAGGAGGTGCAGAAGAAGGTGGCCCGCGTCGGTTTCGACTGGAGCCGCGCCGGCGAGGTACTCGACAAGATCGAGGAGGAACTCGGCGAATTGCGCCACGAGATCCGGCGCGGCGACCGCCGGAAGACCGCGGAGGAGCTCGGCGACCTGATGTTTGCGCTGGTCAACCTCGCACGGTTCCAGAAATTCCAGGCGGAAGATCTGTTGAACCAGTGCACGGCGAAGTTCACCGCCCGGTTCCGCCAGGTGGAGGCCGCGCTCGCCGCGCGGGGCCGCCAGCCGCACGAATCCACGCTCGAAGAGATGGAAGCGGAATGGCAGCGGGCGAAGAAAAAGAAGGTGAAAAGCCGCGGGCGGAAAGGGTAAGAGACTTTACCCGGATGTCCGATGGAACCTCCCTGTGACCCTGTCCGGTCCCGGGACCGGAAGCATCGGAATCCCCGAAGCCAACATCCTCTTTGACATTGGCGGCAGGCCGATGTAAACAGCCCGCCAATGACCCACAAGAAAGCGCTTGGAAAAGGGCTGGATGCGCTCATCCAGCGCGGGTTGTCGAAGCCCGCCACCGTCCCCACGGTGACGCCGCCGGCGGCCCCGCCGCCCGCGCCGCCACCGGTTGTTGCGGCCGCCACCCCCGCATCGCCCCCTGTCCCGGTCGTGCCCGTTGCACCAGCCCCGCCGCCCGCGCCTTCGGCCGACAGGGTTGTGCAGGTGGACATCGGCAGCATTCGCGCCAACCCCTTTCAACCGCGCACCAAGTTTGAACACGAGGCGTTGGAGGACCTTGTCGCCTCCATCCGCGAGCACGGCATTGTCTCGCCGCTCATCGTCCGCCCGGCCGCCAACGGGCCGGGGTATGAACTGATTGCCGGCGAGCGGCGCCTGCGCGCCTCGCGCGAGGTGGGGCTGGCCACCGTGCCGGTGATCGTCCGCGCCGCTGACGACCGCGACTCCCTGGAACTGGCGCTCATTGAAAACCTCCAGCGCCAAGACCTCAACCCCATCGAGGAATCGCTCGGCTACCATCAGTTGATGGAGAAATTCGGGCTGACCCAGGAACAAGTGGCCCAACAGGTCGGCAAGAGTCGTGCCGCCGTGGCCAATGCGCTGCGGTTGCTCAGCCTGCCGGAGCAGGTGCAGGCGTGGGTTCGCGACGGCCAGCTTTCCGTCGGCCACGCCAAGGTCATCCTGGGCCTCACCATCACCGATGAAATGGGCATCGTGGCCGAACGCGTGTTGCGCGATGGTCTCAACGTCCGCGACACCGAGAAGCTGGTCGAACGCATCAAGGCCACCACCGGGCGGCGCCAGCCCGTCCGCCGCAAACGCGGCGGCGAGCCCGAGAAACCCCCGCATGTGCTGGCCGTCGAGAACGACATGTGCCGCAAGCTCGGGACCAAGGTCACTGTCCACCCGCAAACCGTCGGCGGGTTCATCCGCGTTGAGTATTACAACGACGAGGACCTCAGCCGCCTGGGCGCCATCCTCGGCGGCGAGTTGTAGGACGGCTTCGCGCGTGGGCATCCCCGGACTAATTTCCTTGAAAGCCTCCGCCGCTTTCGTTTCACTTCCGCGTTTATGAGTTCGGACTCACAGACGCCCAAGATGGATGTGCCGTACCTGGCCCAACTGGCGCGCCTCTCGCTCCAGACGGAGCAGGTGGAGAAGTTTGGCACGCAGTTGCAGCAGATCGTCGCCTACGTCGAGAAGCTGAAGGAGGTCAACGTCGAGGGCATCGAGCCGACGGCGCATGCGACGCCGATCACCAATGTCTTCCGGGCGGACGAGCCGCGCACGCCGGGCGATCCCGCACCGTTCATGAAAAACGCGCCGCAGCAGGCCAACCATCTGTTCGTGGTGCCGAAGATCGTCGAATGATGTCGTCCATGACCTGTGATTTGAAATCTGAAATCTGAAATGGGCCTCAACGACCTAACCATCCACGAACTGGCCGGCCGGTTGGCGAAGAAGGAAATCGCCGCCGCCGACCTGGCGCGCGATATCGTGGCGCGGACGGAAGCCGTGGAGCCAAAGCTGCACGCGTTTCTGGAGTGGAAGGGTGACGAATTGCTGGCCGCGGCGCGCGAGGTAGACGACCGGCGGGCGCGCGGCGAGGCGCTCGGGCTGCTGGCGGGCATTCCCATCGGCATCAAGGACGTGCTGAACGTCCAGGGACACACCTGCCGGTGCGGGTCGAGGATTTTGCAGGGGTACGTCGCCCCGTACGATGCGACGGCCATCGTGAAATTGCGCGCGGCGGGCGCCATCCCGTTCGGACGGCTAAACATGGACGAATTTGCCATGGGCAGCTCGACGGAAAACTCGGCGTACGGCGTGACGCGCAATCCGTGGGACCTGGAGCGGATTCCGGGCGGCTCCAGCGGTGGCAGCGCCGCGGCCGTGGCGGCGGGTGAAGTGCCCGCCACCCTCGGCAGCGATACGGGCGGCAGCATCCGCCAGCCGGCATCCCTTTGCGGTGTGGTGGGCTTGAAGCCGACCTATGGCCGGGTGTCGCGTTTCGGGCTGGTGGCGTTCGCGTCGTCGCTCGACCAGATCGGCCCGTTTACGAAGGATGTGACCGATGCGGCGCTGGTGCTTGGCGCGATCAGCGGCCGCGACCCGAATGATTCCACCAGCGTACCGGAACCGGTGCCGGATTATACGAAGGCGCTGACCGGCGACGTGAAAGGGCTGAAACTCGGCCTGCCGAAGGAGTACTTCATCCCCGGCATGGACAAGGAAGTGGAGTCGACCGTGCGCGCCGCGGTGGACAAGCTCGTGTCGCTCGGTGCGGAGATTGTGGAGATTTCCCTGCCGCACAGCGATTACGGCCTGGCGGTTTATTACATCATCGCCACGGCGGAGGCGTCGGCCAACCTCGCCCGCTTCGACGGCGTGCGTTACGGCGCCCGCGCAAAGGATGCGAAAGACCCTCTCGACATGTATGGCCGCACGCGTGGCGCGGGCTTCGGTCCCGAGGTGACGCGGCGCATCATCCTCGGCACCTATGTGCTCAGCAGCGGTTATTACGACGCCTACTACCTGCGCGCGCAGAAGGTCCGGACGCTGATCCGGCGCGATTTCATGGAGGCGTTCCAGAAATGCGACGCGATTCTGACGCCCACCACGCCCTCGGCGGCGTTCAAGATCGGCGAGAAGGCCGAGGATCCGCTGACGATGTACCTGAGCGATATTTTCACGGTCAACGTGAACCTGGCCGGCATCTGCGGCGTGAGCGTGCCGTGCGGATTCACGACGCAGCCAAAACTGCCCATTGGGTTGCAGGTGCTGGGCAAACCCTTTGGCGAGGAGACCATTTTGAGAGTGGCGCATGCGTACGAGCAGGCGACGCGCTGGCACCAGGAAAAGCCGGAAATGATTGGGAAATGACGAGTGAGGAGTGAACCGGAAAACCACTCATCCGTAACCATGGACTACGAGATTTGCATCGGTCTGGAGACGCACGTGCAGGTGAGAACCCGCACGAAGGTGTTCTGCGCCTGCCCGACGGAGTTTGGGGCGGAGCCGAACACCAACGTCTGCCCGGTCTGCCTCGGGTATCCCGGCAGCCTGCCGGTGATCAACGAGGAGGCCATCCGCAAGACCGTGCTGGCCGGCATGCTCGTCGGGGCGAAGATCGCGCGATGGTCGAAGTTCGACCGGAAGAATTACTTCTATCCGGACATGCCGAAGAACTACCAGATTTCCCAATACGACCTCCCGCTGGTCATCGGCGGCACGGTCGAATACGACTTCGGCGTCGTGGACAAGAAGCGGCTCGGCGAGACCGGGGTCTGCCGGCTCACGCGCATCCATCTGGAGGAGGACGTCGGCAAAAATTCCCACTTCGAGCGCACCAGCGGCGTGGATTTCAACCGCGCCGGCACGCCGTTGATGGAGATCGTCAGTGAGCCGGACCTCTCGTCGTCGGACGAGGCGTTCGCCTACCTGACGGCGCTCAAGGAAATCCTGATTTACGGCGGCATCGGCGACTGCGACATGGAAAAGGGCCAGGTGCGCTGCGACGTGAACATTTCCGTCCGTCCGCGCGGCCAGAAGGAACTCGGCCAGAAGGTCGAGATCAAGAACATGAACACCTTCTCCGGGGTGCGGCGCGCGGTGGACTACGAGGCGCAGCGGCAGATCGAAACGCTGCGGCGCGGCGGCCGGCTGGTACAGGAGACGCGGCGTTGGGACGACATGGCCGGCGTCACCGAGAGCATGCGCACGAAGGAGCACGCGCACGATTACCGGTACTTCCCGGAGCCGGACCTGCTGCCGGTATCCCTGAGCGAAGCGTGGCTTGACGAAATCCGCAAGCTCGTGCCCGAGTTGCCCAGTGCCAAACGGAAGCGGATGGTGGAGCGCTATGGCATCCCGCTGTACGACGCCGGCGTGCTGGCGGCGGACGCGGCGCTGGCGGATTACTTCGAGGCGGCGGCGCAGGCGTCGAAAAACCCGAAGTCGGTCGCGAACTGGATTTGCAACGACCTCTTGCGCGAGTTGGCGGAGGCGAAACAGGCCATCGCCCAGTCGCGGGTGAAACCGCCGCACATCGCGGAGCTGGTGGACCTGGTGGACAGCGGCAAGATTTCGTCGAAGATCGCCAAGGACGTTTTTGTGGACATGTTCAAGACCGGCCAGGCGCCGGCGTCCATCGTGGCGGAGAAGGGGTTGGTGCAGGTCAGCGACACCGGCGCCATCGGGAAGTTTTGCGACGAGGTGATCGCCACGAACCCGAAAATTGTGGCGGATTTCAAGGCCGGCAAGGACGCGGCGCTGAATGCGCTGACCGGCCAGGTCATGAAACTTTCCAGGGGCAAGGCGAACCCGCAGGCGGT
This sequence comes from uncultured Verrucomicrobiota bacterium, assembly GCA_964482575.1. GTDB lineage: Bacteria > Verrucomicrobiota > Verrucomicrobiia > CAIQCK01 > CAIQCK01 > CAIQCK01. The sequence goes on from CAZAAF010000037.1 coordinate 13,015, forward strand.
GCGGGACACGTTGCGTGGAAAGTTGACTGGATAATAGGCCGGCTTTCCGGTAAAGATGGCTGGGCGATTGCGATTTCGCCGAGTCTATAAACGAGTAACAGTTAGCGGACGCTCATTGTGGCATCCAACGACCAATATGTAGTGGACATCTTGCGCGACCTGGGGCTGGTAACCCAGGAGGACATCGAGCAAGCGACGCCGCTCATCGGCAGCGATCCCAAGACCAAGGGCATCGTGGACGCGCTCGTCAAGAAGGGCGTCCTCAACGAGCTTCAGGTGACCCAGGCGCTCGCCAACCAGTTCGGCATGGACATCATCACCCTGTCCGAACACAAGGTGGCGGACGATGTCATCCAATCCGTGCCGGCGCATGTGGCGCGCCGTTACAAGATCGTGCCGGTGTTCAAACACGAGAACACCATCACCGTGGCCCTGTCCAACCCGATGGACGTGGATACGCTCGACAGCCTGCGCTACATCCTCAAGTGCAACGTCGAGGGCATGGTCTCCACGCAGACCGAGATCGACAAGGCCCTCACCCAGTATTACGGCAGCGCCGACGACGCCATCGAGACCATGATGGGCAAGATCGGTCACGAGGTGACCGAGGATGAGATCTCGTTGCGCGGCCAGGACGAGGAAACCGGCCCGGTCAGCGAGGGCGATGCGCCCATCATCAAGCTGGTGACGGCCATGATCGTGCAGGCGGTGAAGATGCGGGCGAGCGACATTCACGTCGAGCCCCTGGAGAAGAAGCTGCGTGTCCGTTACCGGATTGACGGCTACCTCCACGAGATCGAGAACCCGCCGAAGCGGTTGCAGGCCTCGATCATCTCGCGTCTCAAGATCATGTCGAACATGTCCATCGCGGAGAAGCGCATCCCGCAGGACGGCCGTATCCGCATCAACGTGGCGGAAAAACAGTTCGACCTGCGCGTGAGCGACATCCCCACGGCACACGGCGAGAGCATGGTCATGCGTATTCTGGACAAGAAGAGCATGCTGGTCGGCCTGCCGCAGCTCGGCTTTTTCAGCGATGACCAGGCGATCTTTGAACGGCTGATCACCCTGCCCGATGGCATCCTGCTGGTCACCGGCCCCACCGGTTCGGGCAAGACCACCACGCTGAACTCCTGCCTGAGTTTCATCAACCGTCCCGACAAGAAGCTGATCACGGTGGAGGACCCCGTCGAGTACGTGCTGCCGGGCGTGAACCAGGTGGAGGTGCGCGAGGAGGTCGGCATCCCATTTGCCACCGCCTTGAGGTCCATTCTCCGCCAGGCGCCCAACGTGATCATGATCGGTGAAATTCGTGACTTGGAAACAGCGGAAATCGCCATCAACGCATCCCTCACCGGTCACCTGGTCTTCTCCACGTTGCACACCAACGACGCCCCCAGCGCCATCACCCGGTTGCTGGATATTGGCGTGAAACCCTTCCTGGCAGCCTCCTCCATCCGCGCGATCATGGCCCAGCGGCTGGTCCGGAGAACCTGCGAGCGTTGCAAGGAACCCTACGAGCCCAACGACGCCGAGCGGCGGTTCATGGGTCTGGCGGCGGAACAGGCCGCCACCACGACCTTCTTCAAGGGCCGCGGCTGCAACGAATGCAACCGGACCGGGTTCCGTGGCCGGCTGGGGATCTATGAAATCTTCGTGATCAACGAAGAGGTGCAAAAACTGATTTATGAACGCGTGTCCGCGCACGTCCTGCGCAAGGCGGCGCGCGAACTGGGCATGCGCACGTTGCGTGAGGACGGCATCCGCAAGGCGGTCGCCGGTATCACAACGCCGGAAGAAGTGATGACGACCACGGTGGCCGACGCCGATTAAACCGCGCGCGTCCGTCCCCCCCGAAACCCTTTTGAAGGAAACGTTATGAAAGTCCAAATGGACCAGTTGTTGGAGCTGGTGGTGACGGAGAACTGCTCCGACTTGCACATTCGCGTCGGTCTTCCGCCGGTCGTGCGCCTGCACGGCTCGCTGGTGACGCTGACCCAGGTGCCGCCGCTGACGCAGGAGGACACCGAACGGCTGGTCAAGTCCATCACCAGCGAGGAACATCTGCGCCGAACGCGCGAAGTCGGCGGCAGCGACTTCGGCTTCGCCTATAAGGACCTGGCGCGGTTTCGCGTCAGTATTTTCAAGGAGCGCG